>NZ_JBFUIJ010000019.1:0-121590 GCF_056401935.1 Mucilaginibacter sp. P4_D1 | reverse complement strand
GGGTAAAGGAGCCACCCATTATACACACTGGTTTCAGCCGCTTACCGGCACAACTGCCGAAAAACACGACGCTTTTTTTGAATCAACTGCCGATGGCGGCGCAATTGAGCGTTTTAGCGGCGATGCGTTATCGCAACAGGAGCCCGATGCTTCCAGCTTCCCGAGTGGTGGTATCCGTAATACTTTTGAAGCCCGCGGTTATACCGCCTGGGATCCGTCATCGCCCGCCTTTTTAATGGCGCGTACCTTATGTATACCTACTGTATTTGTATCCTATACCGGCGAGGCGTTGGATTATAAGGTACCTTTATTAAAGGCATTAAGTGTGCTTGATAAAGCCGCGGTTGACGTTTGCCATTATTTTGACAAGGGTATCGAGAAGGTAAATGCATCATTGGGCTTAGAGCAGGAATACTTTTTAGTTGATATTGCCTTATTTAACGCCCGCCCCGATCTTTATCTAACCGGCCGTACCCTTTTTGGCCATATATCTGCCAAAAACCAGCAACTGGAAGACCATTACTTCGGTTCTATCCCCGAGCGGGTGTATGCTTACATGCAGGATATGGAGGCCGAGGCCTTATTATTAGGTATACCATTAAAAACACGCCATAATGAGGTTGCACCATCGCAATTTGAATGCGCCCCAATTTATGAAGAAATAAACCTGGCCATTGACCACAACCAGCTCCTGATGGATTTGATGGACCGTGTGGCCCGCCGTCATAACTTTAAGGTATTACTGCACGAAAAACCGTACGCCGGCATTAACGGATCGGGTAAGCATAATAACTGGTCGTTAATTACCAATACGGGTAAAAACCTGTTGTCGCCGGGCAAAACGCCTAAGAACAACCTGATGTTCCTTACCTTTTTTGTAAATACCATTAAAGCTGTTCATGAACATGCCGACTTGTTAAGGGCGTCCATCGCATCGGTAAATAACGATCACCGTTTGGGCGCCAATGAGGCCCCTCCGGCTATTATATCTATTTTCCTGGGCAGCCAGCTAAATGATGTGCTGGATGAAATAGAGACATCGCGCATCAGCAAAAAAATAAAAGAGGATAACCTGTTATGGCAGGGCATTCCTAAAATACCGCAGATACTACCCGATAACACCGACCGTAACCGTACTTCGCCCTTCGCATTTACCGGTAACAAATTTGAATTGAGAGCGGTAGGCTCGTCGGCCAATTCGGCCAGCCCGATGACAATCCTTAACCTGATTGTTGCCGAGCAGCTTAGGAAATTCAAATACGATGTAGATAAACTGATAAAAAAAGGCGAAAAGAAAGACCTTGCTTTATTGATTGTTATCAAAAAATACATCAAGGAGTCAAAAAACATCCGTTTTGAGGGTAATGGTTATAGCGAAGAGTGGGAAAAAGAAGCCGAACGCCGTGGTTTGGCCAATATTAAAACCACGCCAAAAGCACTGGACGCGTTCTTATCCGAAAAGGCCGAAATCCTGTTTGCCGAAACAGGTGTATTTAGTCCCCGTGAAGCACATGCACGCCACGAGATATTATTAGATAGCTTTTACAAAAAGCTACAGATTGAAGCCCGTGTAATGGGCGAATTGGTGCAAAACGTAATTATCCCGGCTGCGATAGCTTATCAAACCAAACTGATAAACAATGTAAAAGGCTTAAAAGATTTAGGACTTGCACCAGCAACCTACGAAGCCCAGCTTGACCTGATCACCAAAATTTCTGACCACGTTAACTTCATTAAAACCAACGTTGACCAAATGGTTGACGCCCGTAAAACAGCCAACGCCGTTGAAGACATTCGCCAGCGTGCTATTGACTACGATGAAAAGGTAAAATCATTCTTCGCCCCTATCCGTTACCGGGTTGATAAACTGGAGCAGCTGGTAGATGATGGCATGTGGCCGTTACCTAAATTCAGGGAGCTATTGTTTCTTAAATAAACACGAATTAAGCGAATTAAACACGAATTCATCTTTTTTATAATGCCACCAATTTCAGGAATTGGTGGCATTTTTTCTTGACTTTAACAGCAATCAAACACTTTTCAATCTACAAAAACAAACTATTCAGATAATATCGATGTTACTTTAAACGTTTTTTGCCCTCTGCCATTCAGCGTTACTTTTATTTGGTCGTTAAAAAAACTCTGTAGAAAAGGCCAACTACTCGCATTAACACCACCATTACCATTTTTGTCGATATTATCAAGAATTTTCAAATTGCCTATGTAAATTAGCTCACTTTTAAATTTTTGCAGGTCTTTTCTCCAGATAATAAATCCATAGGCGCCTACATAATAAGGTTTCATACCTGTATATATACCCCACATTTTATTTAAGGCCTCATTTGAATACTTAAAATGCCCCTCCTTGGTATTTGCTACACCAAAAAAATCACTGTCTATAATGTCGTTTATTGATGGCACCTCCGGCTTACTATAAGTTAAAGCCGCGAATCTATAGGTATGGGGGCTACTTTCTTTATAAACGCTTGTACAAATGATGGCCTTATAATTACCATCAATGGCTTTAAAGGCAAAGGCATCTCCTTGGTTCATAATCATAGATCGAATTCAAATTTATTAATTTTACAGCTACGCGAACAAATCACTCGCCTTATGCTGCTCAATAATTACTTCACGATATTTGCTTAACAGGGCCGATTTGGATATAAAGCCGATGAATAAGCCATCCTTGGCTACCGGCAGCTGCCATACATCAATGGCATCAAAAGTTTCCATTACGCTGCTGGCTGGTTGTTCGTAATCAATTACTGCCGGTGGTACTGTCATAATATCGGCGATAGTCTCGTTGGCTATCTCCTGGTTAAACAGGCGCCTGCGTATATCATCAACCAGTACTACCCCTTCCAACCTTCCATCCTCTTTAAGTACCGGGAATATATTGGCATCGGTTACAGCAAGTATCTTATAAAAATCATTAACGGTAGTTTGCTTGTCAACCGCGGTATATTTTTTATTGATAATGCTATCAAGCGATATCGCGTTCAGCATGCCATAATCCTGCCCGGGGTGAATATCCTTTTCGTGAATAAGGTGCTGCCAGTAAATATTGTGAGGTGATGACAGGCGCGATATGATGTAGGATATAGATGATACAATCATAAGCGGGATAAACAATACATACCCCCCGGTAATTTCGGCAATCAAAAATATGGCGGTGAGCGGGGCATGCATTACCCCGCTTAAAGCGCCGGCCATACCCACTGCTATAAAATTACTGGTATTTAAATGTATCAGCCCGGTAAGGTTTACCCCGTAAGCTACTGTTAATCCTAAAAAAGCCCCGGTAAACATGGTGGGCGCAAACGAGCCGCCGTTGCCGCCCGAGCCCAGGGTAATACCGCTGGCTATTATCTTCATAAAAACCAGCGCGATAATAAACACCAGCATAAACCATGGGTTCGACAGCCAGCCTGCAAAAAATGATTCGTCTTTAAGCGCATCAATGTTGCCGTTTAAAATAGCCTGCAGGTAATGATAGCCTTCGCCAAATAGTTGCGGAAACACTAAAATAATAAGCCCCAGGAACAAGCCGCCTAAAAGTGCACGCACATACCTGTTTTGCTTTTTTAAAATGCCCCCCTCCAGCTTACCCCCTACCTTATTAATATATATAGCCATCCAACCGCTAAACAGGCCCAGCAGAATGTAAAAAGGAATAGCCGTAACCACCCATCCCTCGGTAACCAGGTGAAATAATTGCCCCGAGTATAACAACTTGGATACCACAACCCCCGTTGCCGATGCTATAAGTAAAGGAATAAAAGTAGGGATGGTAATTTCGCCTATCAGTATCTCTAACGAGAACAACACCCCTGCAATGGGGCTGTTAAATACGGCCGCGATACCTGCCGATGCCCCCGCGGCCAGCAGTACTGTTTTTTCATAAGGCGTAAGCTTAAAAAACTTACCCACGTTTGAGCCTATGGCAGCCCCGGTAGCTACAATAGGCGCCTCTAAGCCTGCCGAGCCGCCAAAGCCAACCGTTAACGAGCTGGTTACAATATGCGAGTAAATGTTATTGAGGCGGATATTCGACCGGTTCTTTTTAATATTAGCCAGGATACTGCCTATCCCCTTTTGAATTTTATCCCTGTTACCCAGGTGCTGCCAGGTTACCGCTAAAAAAATACCCAGCGCGGGCAAAAACACATAGGCTATATGATAATACAGGTGCGATGAAATATTACGACTTACATCCTCCATAAAGTGCACCAGGAATTTTAAGGCTATAGCTGCCAGGCCGCCAAAAAAACCAACAAACACACTACAATAAATTAAAAAGTTCCGTTGACTATTACGCCTGAGGCGCCAGCGATTTATTTTATAGGAGATTGTTTTTAACACGAATTTCACGAATTAGGTCGAATTAACACCAATTCCACCACACACTGCAAGTTATAAAATTTGATAATCATTCGTTAAAATTCATTCTATTTATAAAATTCAAACTTCATTAATTCGCGTCTATTCAATTCAATTCCTGCAATTCGTGTATAAAATTCGTGTAATTCGTGCGTATATTTGCCCATGATTTCTTCGCAAAGATATGATCAAAGGGGTGTATCCGCCTCTAAAGATGATGTACACAATGCCATTAAAAACATTGATAAGGGCATTTTCCCAAAAGCATTCTGCAAAATAGTCCCCGACATATTAACAAACGACGACGCCTATTGCAATATTATGCATGCCGATGGTGCGGGCACCAAATCGTCATTAGCTTATACCTACTGGAAGGAAACCGGCGACATATCTGTATGGCGCGGTATTGCCCAGGATGCTATTATCATGAACCTTGATGATTTGCTTTGCGTTGGCGCAACGGATAACATCCTGCTATCATCAACCATTGGCCGCAATAAAAACCTGATACCCGGCGAAGTAATTGCTGCCATTATAAACGGCACCGAAGAAATTTTAAGCGAACTGCGCGATGCCGGAATAGGTATTTACTCCACCGGCGGCGAAACTGCCGATGTAGGCGACCTGGTGCGCACTATCATTGTAGATTCTACCGTTACCTGCCGTATGCCGCGTACCGATGTTATATCAAACCACCGCATCCAGCCGGGCGATGTTATTGTGGGTTTGGCATCATACGGCCAGGCCACTTACGAAAAAGAATATAACGGCGGCATGGGCTCAAACGGCTTAACATCTGCCCGTCATGATGTGTTTAACAAAACCATCGCCCAAAAATACCCCGAAAGTTACGATTCGGCCATCCCCTATGATCTTATCTTCAGCGGCAGTAAAAACCTTACCGACCTGGTTGACATTGGCAATGGGCAAACCATAACAGCAGGCAAACTGGTATTAAGCGCCACGCGCACTTACGCACCTATTATAAAAGCTATACTTGATAAATACCGCAGCCAAATTAACGGCATGGTACATTGCAGCGGCGGCGCACAAACCAAGGTACTGCACTTTATTGATGAGTTGCATATTATCAAAGACAACCTTTTCCCTGTTCCACCATTGTTTAAACTCATTCAGCAGGAATCAAAAACCAGCTGGCAGGAAATGTATAAGGTGTTCAATATGGGCCACCGCATGGAGCTTTATGTACCTGCAGAGGTAGCACAGGATTTAATAGCCATATCGCAGAGTTTTGACGTTGATGCCCAGGTTATTGGCCGGGTTGAAAAAGCCGACACCAAAAAAGTAACCGTAACATCGGAGTTTGGGGTATTTGAGTACGAGTAGATGTGCAGATTTTAAATGTGCAGATATGCAGATGATGGATTTAGCTGGCTAGCTACAATACTTTGTGTAGCTAAGTTTTTATAAACCATTACTATCTGCCACAAAAAACCATTATTTGAGTAGATTTAATTTTAAAAATCACTCCTTTATGCTCAGGTTCCTATCGGCACAGCCATTATTTAGTTTATGGGTCATATTTTTGGCCGAAAACCTGCTGGTTACCGCAATGGCCCTGGCCTTTGGTTACCTTGTACTCAAACTTAACCGGAAGCCGGTAAAAACGGCATCGCGCAACGAGGTATTGATTTGCCTGCTCACCAATTTAATTAATACCGCCATAACCTATGCCGGTTTCTGGCTTTGGCAGCATGGATATATCGTGATGGGCTTTGCCATCAATTGGTTTATCCTGGTTGATTTTGTGGCTTTATTTATGCTGATGGACCTGGCGATGTTCATTTTTCATTACGCTATACATCATTCCGTCATTTACAAAGTCATTCACCGTTTCCATCATCATTATGCCGATCCTATCCCTATTGATCTTTTTGTACTGCACCCGATAGAAACCGTTGGCTTTGGATCATTATGGCTTATCATAATCGCGGTGTTTAATTTTAATTTTTATGCGGTTATAATTTACCTCACCGTAAATGTGTTTTTTGGCATCATGGGGCATCTGGGTATCGAGCCTGTTCCGGCCCAAATCAGGAAAGCAGTTCCATTCAGGTACCTGGGCACATCATCTTTCCATTATGATCATCATTTAAACATTCATTATAATTATGGCTTTTACACTACTATTTGGGATAAGCTTTTCAAAACTTATAAAAATTAGCCAGAAATTAATCGCGTTATATCTATCGTTCACGAATTTTAAAGTCTATAAAACAGAAAACCCGGCCAAAATTGGCCGGGTTTTCTGTTTTATAGTTAGGTGATATTAGTTAAATATATAACGTAAACCTAACTGAGCCTGCCAGCGTGAAGCCTGGCTGATATCGGCTTTGTATGATGATTGCAATGGCACTAAGTTAGTTGCATCAAGGTACGGGAATGAATATGTAGCTTGTTTTTGACCTGCTGCATTGGTCACAGTACCTATGTATTTGGTAACAGTTGATGAACCATTGCTGAAACCGGTAAATGAGTTTTGATATACACCCCAGTTACGGTTAAGTAAGTTACCAATGTTGATGATATCTAAAGATATTTCAATAGTGTTTTTCACTTTACCCGCAGTTACAAAGAAATCCTGTGCAATGTGTAAATCGGCTCTTTTAAAGGTTGGCAATATAGCACCGTTCCTTTGAGCATATTCACCTCTGTGTTTGCTCAGGTATGGATCCTGGTTAATGAAGTTATTTAACTGGCTCCAAAGCTGATCTGCTGTACGTAAATCTTTAGCGTCATTTGGCACCAGGATAATGTCACCTTTGTTTTTAGGGATAAACATCAAATCGTTGGTAGCACCATCACCGTTTGGATCGCCCGAGGTAATGTATGATACGGCACCGTTGTTAGCGGCCTCAAATACTAAACCAATGGTTGTTGCAGCATGTTTAAAGTACTCATGTTTGTATGAGAATGAAGCAATTACCCTGTTTGGCTGTACATATGAACTGTTTGAAAGGTTATCAGCATTTGGATTACCTGCTACATAACGTGTGCTCCAGATAGTTGACGCGGTTGAACCACCATCGTTAACATCTTTTGAACCTGTATGGGTGTAAGCTACGTTAGCATATAAACCGTTGCTGAAGCTTTTTTGTAACTGGGCAGTAACAAAGTATGAATAACCTTTACTGGTGTTGGTCATGTAATACAAACCTGTAATAGCTGGGTTTGCAGCAGTTGCAGCAGCAGCGGCAGGAGTTGTATTTTTTGAATCGTAACGAATTTGGCCTTCAGGACCGGCTAATGTTGAATAACCATCAGATAGTACCAGGTTTTGGTGGTAAATAGCGTTAACATCTTTGGTATATGAACCTTCTATTGTAGCAATGATTCCACCTGGCAATCTTTGATCGATAGCTAAGTTAGACCTCCAGATTTTAGGATACTTCAATTTCGGGTTGGCTACATCTAACTCGTATGATGTGTTTGCAACTCCAGCACCGGCAGCCGGGCGGTAAGCATCAACATTAGGGTTAAATATCAAACGTGGATCGTTTGGAGTAGCGCTTTTGTTTACAGTATATGAACCAAATAATACACCATTGTTTGATGCCTGGTTAGATACCCATACAAATGGAACTGTACCGGCAAACAAGCCTGTACCACCACGTAGTTGTGTAGTACCATCGCCAAACACATCGTAGTTAAAGCCTAAACGTGGTGATAATTGCACCCTGTTTTTAGGTAATACCGATGGATCAACATGCGTACCGCCCTGGAATGTTAAAGGAGGTACATTTGCATTTTGCTGCAATGTTGTTGGGAATACGTCATAATCAGCACGTAAACCGTAAGTTACCCTTAAGTTATCAGTAACATGCCATTTATCCTGTATGTACGCGCTATAAATAGAAGCGTTGATTTTAGCATAAGGGAATGAACCATCTGGCAATGCAGAGTTACGTGTTGAATACTGAGTAGCCGGTAAGCCATTCAGGAAATCGTAAGCCGAGTTGTAAGTATATAAGCCATTATAGTTTGGCGCAAAACCGTTGGTGTAACGTTGTGCCTGGCCTGTGATACCCACAGTAACTTCGTGTTTACCTGCGTAATATGTTAAATCATCAGAAAACTGAAGAATGTTTGTACTTAGTAAGTTACCTGCGGTAAACAACTCATAACCAAAACTGGTTGTAACAGCCGACGCGGTAGTTTCTTTACCAGTAGATGGATCAAAAACGCCGTTGCCGATATCAACCATTGGTATCTTAGCGCCGCCCAATGATGCACGGTAATCGCGCAGGGCAGAGTAACCTGCAGTTAACCTGTTTGAGAACGAATTGCTGATACGGGTATCCAACTCGATAATACCGATGTTAAAGTTATTGTTGATACGGTAACCTGAACCATAGAAAGGTAGTGTTGTAACACCTGGCGCACGGGTAGTATTGCTGATACCTGTGATACCTGAGTTACTTGCAGGTTGGTCTTTGTATGATTTCAAATAAAAATATTTAGCACTTAAAGTGTTATTTTTATTGATATTCCAATCCAACTTAACGGTGATCTTATCGCTGTGTGTAGTATAGCTGTAGCCCTGGTAAGCACCCGGATTGTAGTTATATGGTGGCGCATTAAGGTATGCTGCAATAGCGTTCAATGTCGCGGCATCAGCTTGTGATACAGTAGCACCACTTACACCTGGGGTAGCAGCAACGTATGCAGTAGCCGGATTGCTGATGCGTTCCTGCTCGCCTGATAAAAAGAAGAATAATTTGTTTTTGATGATTGGACCGCCAATGCTTAAACCATCCTGGTGATAGTTAAAAGGCGTTTTGGCAATGTCGGTTACACCTGCATGGTAACCGGTAAGGCCGGTGCTGCGGATATAATCATAAACAGTACCTTTAAATTCGTTGGTACCCGATTTTACTACGGTGTTAACACCTGCACCTGTAAAGTTACCCTGGCGAACGTCATAAGGTGCAATATCAACCTGAATCTGGTCAATCGCATCTAACGAAATTGGTTGTGAGCTTGTTTGGCCACCCAAAGTACCTGATAAACCAAATGAGTTGTTAAACAACGCACCATCAACAGTGATGTTGTTGTAGCCGCTGCTACGGCCGCCAAAGCTTAAACCGTTTGCAGATGGAGTCAATTTAGTGAAGTCAGATAATGAACGGTTAATGGTAGGCAAGCTTTCAATTTGCTGGCGGCTGATAGTTTCGCGGGCGCCGGTACGTGAAGAGTTAATTACTTTACTTCCCGAGGCTGTTATTTTTACTTCGCCCAAAGTAGCTGTATTATCCTCAAGTGCGGCAGAAAGCTTTTGATCCTGGCCGATAGACAAGGTAATGTTATCCTGCTGATAAGTTTTGTAACCAATAAAGCTTACTTTAAAGGTGTACGGACCGCCAACCCTTAAATTGGGGATGTTAAACCGGCCGTCTGAACGGCTAACGGTTGCATACACTGTACCGGTTGGCACGTGTGTAATAGTTACCGTTGCACCCGGGATGGCACCTTTAGCATCGGTAACGATACCGTTAATGCTGGCGGTGGTAACCCCCTGGGCAGCCGCATTCCTGTTAATAAGGAATGTAAAACCGGTTAATAATAATAAAAGAAGTAAATGCTTCCTCATAAATTGCTTTTTTAATTATACTTTGAGTTAATTGGCAGCAAAGATAACTAATCCCCTCATTGTCAATGTTAAGTTTATGTTAACAATCTTTATATATTTTTCAACATAATGTCATAAAATCACGTAAAATGCATAGTAAAAAGGTAGATTTAATGTAATATTTGTAATTATTTTGTTACTTTATCCTACACAAACATTAGGCTGTAAAAATAATTTTTTATCGCCCTGGTAAAATGTTCGGTTTTCTCATTTCGCCCCTTTTTACTTAGCTTTGCGCCTTTAAAATGTAGCCTCCTGCGTTTATCACACATCCGGCTATAAATCCGTTCAAAACAAAAATTTAGTTATCAAAGTATATCATTAAAAATATGGACTACGATTTAATTGTTATAGGGTCGGGCCCGGGTGGCTACGTAGCAGCTATCCGCGCTTCTCAGCTCGGTTTAAAAACTGCCATTATCGAAAAAGAATCATTAGGCGGCATTTGCCTTAACTGGGGCTGTATCCCAACTAAAGCCTTATTAAAAAGCGCCCAGGTTTTTGAATACCTTAATCACTCGCAGGATTATGGTATCAAAATAAACGGCACAGGCGAAGTTGATTTTGGCGCGGTTATAAAACGCAGCCGCGGCGTAGCCGATGGCATGAGCAAAGGCGTACAGTTTTTAATGAAAAAAAACAAAATCGAAGTAATAAACGGTTTTGGTAAATTAAAATCAAAGGGTGTTATTGAAGTAAAATTAAATGATGGCAGCACTAAACAAATTACAGCCACCAGCATCATTCTTGCAACAGGTGGCCGCAGCCGCGAGTTACCAAATATAAAACAGGATGGCGTTAAAGTTATAGGTTACCGCCAGGCCATGATATTGCCAAAACAGCCAAAATCAATGGTTGTAGTAGGGTCGGGCGCTATCGGTATCGAGTTTGCTTATTTTTACAACTCAATAGGCACCAAAGTTACCGTTGTTGAGTATTTAGATAATATTGTACCGCTCGAGGACGAAGAAATTTCAAGAAACTTACAACGCATACTTAAAAAACAAGGCATCAACATCCTTACCAGCGCAAATGTGGAATCTGTTGACAGCACAGGCGAACTTTGCAAGGTAAACGTAAAAACGGCTACCGGTACCGAAGTTATCGAAGCCGAGATCGTTTTATCAGCTGTAGGTATATCTACCAACATTGAAGGCATCGGCCTGGAAGAAGTTGGTGTTAAAACCGAACGTGGCAAAGTATTGGTTGATGATTATTACAAAACGAATATTGAGGGCGTTTACGCCATTGGCGATATTGTAAAAGGCCAGGCCCTTGCCCACGTTGCATCTGCCGAAGGTATTATTTGCGTTGAAAAAATTGCCGGTCAAAACCCACATCCTTTAGATTATAACAACATTCCGGGTTGTACTTATTGCTCGCCCGAAGTTGCATCAGTAGGTTATACCGAAAAAGCAGCTAAAGAGGCAGGTTACGAAATTAAAGTTGGTAAATTCCCATTCTCGGCATCGGGTAAGGCAAGTGCTGCCGGCGCTAAAGATGGTTTCGTAAAACTGATATTTGATGCCAAATACGGCGAATTCCTGGGCGCGCACATGCTGGGCCTAAACGTTACCGAAATGATTGCCGAAGTAGTTACAGCCCGCAAGCTGGAAGCTACCGGTCATGAAATCATCAAGTCGGTTCACCCGCACCCAACCATGAGCGAAGCCGTAATGGAAGCTGCTGCTGCCGCTTATGACGAAGTAATACACTTGTAAGTCAAAAGTAAAATTCAAAAGTCAAAAATGCTTGTCCTTAGGGCATGGCGTATAAAAGTTAAAAGGTCGATAGTCATAAACTGTCGGCCTTTTAATTTTTTCTTTAATATTACGTCAGAAAGGCTTTTTTGATTTTTGAATTTCAATCTTGCTAATCGATTTTTGAATTTTGAATTTTGACTTACACTATGAAACTACACACCATCGATACCGGCTTTTTTAAATTAGATGGGGGCGCCATGTTTGGGGTGGTACCAAAAACCATTTGGAACAAAACCAACCCCGCCGATAGCAATAACCTATGCACCTGGGCTATGCGTTGCCTGTTGGTTGAAGATGGCAGCCGTTTAATATTGGTAGATACCGGTATTGGCAATAAGCAGGACGAAAAGTTTTTAAGCCACTATTATTTACACGGGGATGCTGCACTGGATGGTTCGCTTGCTGCGCTTGGTTTTCACCGCAATGATATTACTGATGTATTTTTAACCCACCTGCATTTTGACCACGTAGGCGGTGCAGTGGTGCGCAACGGCGAAAAGCTGCTACCCACCTTCAGAAACGCAACATACTGGAGTAACCCAAAACATTGGGATTGGGCAATAAACCCTAATGACCGGGAAAAGGCCTCTTTTTTAAAAGAAAATATATTACCTATACAGGAAAGCGGCCAGCTGAAATTTATAGATGCACAAGATGGGATCAACTTTGCCGATGGTTTTGATATCCGTTTTGTATCCGGCCATACCGAAGCGATGATGTTGCCCCTTATTAGCTACAAAGGCAAAAAAATACTTTACATGGCCGATCTGCTGCCATCGGTAGGCCACCTGCCGCTGCCCTACGTAATGGCATACGACATGTTCCCGCTCACCACACTTAAAGAGAAAAAAATATTCCTTACAGAGTCCCTGGAGCAGGATTACGTGCTTTACTTTGAGCACGACCCGATAAACGAGTGCTGCACACTGCAGCAAACAGAAAAAGGCGTCAGGGTAAAGGATACATTTAAATTGAGTGAGCTGTAACCATTCGTTCCTCTAAATAACACTTCTTTGGGTATACCCACTTAACGCCTCATTTAACATAATGCTACTCAGAACTCAGAACTCAGAACTCAGAACTCAGAACGCACAACGCACAACTCACAACTACCTATACCCCGCCGCCTGCAAGTCAAATAACTCGGCATAGCGGCCGCCTTTCAGAAGCAGCTCTTCGTGGCTGCCAATTTCAACAAGTTCGCCTTTTTCCAGTACCAGTATTCTATCGGCCATCCGCACGGTGCTAAACCTGTGCGAGATGAGTAGTACCGCCGACCGTCCTTTAGTAAGTTCGGCAAAACGTTCAAAAACATTGAATTCTGCGCGGGCGTCAAGGGCTGATGTTGGCTCGTCCAATATCAACAGCTGCGCATCGCGCATGTAGGCGCGGGCAAGGGCAACCTTTTGCCATTCGCCGCCCGACAGTTCAACGCCATCGGCAAAGCGCTTACCCAGCTGTTGGTCATACGCGCCGGGCAATTTGGCAGCCAATACATCGGCCAGGCTTTGGCGGGCCGAGTGTTCTATCAGTGGCCGGTTATCCTGTTCGCTTATTTTGCCAACGGCAATGTTTTGTGCAAAGCTCATTTGGTATCGCAAATAATCCTGGAAGATAATACCTACGTTAAGCCTCAAATCGGCCAGGTCATATTCTCGCAGGTCGATGCCATCTAATAATATGCGTCCCTCGGTTGGGTCATACAACCGGGACAGCAATTTAACCAGGGTGGTTTTGCCGGCCCCGTTCTCTCCTACCAGCGCCAGCTTTTCGCCGGGGTAAAGGGTAAAACTAAGATGCCTGTTGGCCCATTTGTCGGAGTTGAGGTACCTGAACCCAACATCCTCAAAAGTAAAGCCCTGTTGTATAGTTCCAGGGAATGGCAGGCCACTTACCGAAAGTTTAATTTTAGGTTCGATCTCAAAAAATTCAAAAAAATCGCGCAGGTAAATAGCACCTTGCGATACGGCTGTAAAGCGGGTGAGTATGCCCTCAAGCAAAGTCCTTAGCTGCCTGAACGAGCCTGCAAGAAAAGCCAATTCGCCTATAGTTACACTGCCTTTTACCGCGCGTACAATGATCACCACATAAGCCCCGTAGTAACCAAGGCTGCCCAGCATGGCAAAAAACGTACCCCATAAGGATCGGTTGATGGCCAGCCGTTTATTATCAGCATAAAATTTATTCGAAAGCTGCTTAAACCGGTTAATGATAAACCCCGAAAGATCAAAAATCTTCACCTCCTTAGCGGTCTCGTCGCTTGCGCCCAGGTAACGGATATAATCCAGTTCGCGCCGCTCGGGCGTTTGGCCGCGGGTAAGGGCGTAGCTTCGATCGTTAAAGTACGATTCGCCTAAAAAAGCCGGGATTATCGCTATCAGCAACAATATAATAAGCCATGGGTTAAAAGTCATGAGCCCCACGGCCAAAAAGCCCATGGTAATTAAATCCTGCACCTGGCTCATTACCTGCGACAGTAATATGGTACGGCCAACGGTTTGCTGCCGTGCACGCTCCAGCTTATCATAAAACACCGCATCTTCAAACTGGTCAAGATCAAGCGTGGCGGCATGCGCCATAATTTTTACAGATGTATGGTTGCTAAATAAATCGCCAAGCAGGCTATCCATCAGGGTAATGGCGCGGCTTAGCGCATCTGTTAATATCGCCAAGGCAAACTCAATGCCCACCAGTTCCCAAAGCTGGGCCATATCTTTTACCTGGCTGTGGCTTATGGTAACTACCTTATCAATAATAAGCTTGCCAACATACAGCAAGCCAAGCGGCATGGCCGACCGGGCAATGCGCAAAAGCGCGTTAACTACAGTCATCCAGCGGTTGGTTTGCCATACCAGGCTAAAAAAGGCAGGCAGGTTGCGCAACGCGTCAAAACGTTCTTTTAAGGTTATTTTGTTGTCGATGGTGTTTTTGGGCGGGCGGTTGGTATTCAATATAAAATCTTTCTTTGTTTAATGTATTTAAACAAATTTACTCAATTGGTAAGGGATTAGCATACAGCGCCGGTATTTGTGAGGGGTGGATGACAATAGCTACATTTTATGTAACAGTTTAAGCCGTTGTATCAATTTATAGGATGATACAGCCCTTTTTATTTTCATTTGCGTTTGCAGGCACTCCAATATAATGGATAAAATAAAAATGACTAAAGCTGAACTGAGGACTATCAGCGCGGCATAATGCGGAACATTATTGTCGGCCAACATGGTATTGGCAATAATACCGCCGGTAATCAGTATCAAAACAGCGGCAGAACGGTTACTTAAAGCAAACCGGCAAACGCAGTTGCCTTCCTTAGTCACGGTATTAAAAATCAGCTTAGGCATAAACCTATCAAACCGCGACATTAAACGGGTATAATTGATGTTGTTTTTAACTATCTGCTTCGCAAAAAATTGATTAGCCGTCTTGGGTTGAAACCCAACCAGACTTTGCCGTTCTTCAGAAAACTTAGCTAACGCAGCTTCCAGTATAGCTTTATCTTCTGCATTAAATGTAACTTTTTTAAAATAGACCATCTTTTTATAATCTAAATATAAAATAAATCGGCGCCATCTGCCACACAGAAAAATAAACCTCTATTTTTGCCGCCATCATGAGCACTTCACTACAAAACAAATTCGACAGTATAATTTTTGATTTGGATGGCACCCTTTGGGATAGCACCGCAAACGTGGCGCTGGCCTGGCAACACGCCATTAACCAGGTTGATTATTTGAACAAAGACATGACTGTTGACCGTGTAAGATCAATTACCGGCATGACCTATGATGCCATATTTGATAAGCTATTCCCCACCCTGAGCGATGAACAGCGTAAGGAAGTGCAAGCCCTGTGTGCTGTAAGCGAACTGGAAATATTGCATAAAAAAGGTGGCGAGCTTTACCCCAAGCTGGAAGAGACACTGAAATACCTGGGCACAAAATACAAGCTATACATTGTGAGTAACTGCCAAAGTGGATATATTGAGGTATTCCTGGATTTAAATAACATGCACCCTTATTTTCTGGCGCACCAGTGCTTTGGCACCAAAGGCAACCCCAAGGCAGATAATATTAAAGATATTGTGAACGATCATGGCCTTCAGGCACCTGTATATGTAGGCGATACCATGGGCGATTACACATCGGCAACAAAAGCCGGTGTACCATTCATTTTTGCAAGCTACGGTTTCGGGGTTGTGCCCGATGGTATGGTGGCTACAGTGGATAGTTTTGCTGAACTGACCGAGCTTTTGTAACTACAACCTGCTCCGGTTTTTTACCCAATTACTTGGTTCGGCAATAACATTAGCCGCCACAATAGCTTTCTTGTTGCCAAGCAATTGTTCCATCAATATTGCGGCAATCTTAGCTTCCTGTTCATTCCCGGTTTGTAAATCCTCGGGGCTAAAGTATTTTTTTACAAAATGGGTGTCAAAATTGCCCGATGTAAAAGCCTCGTGCTGCATTACAAATTTGCCAAAGCCCAATGTGGTGGTGATTCCGGTTATCTGGTATTCGTCAATTGCCCTTATCATGCGTTCTATGGCTTCGGCGCGGTCTTTGCCATAAGTTATCAGTTTAGCTATCATCGGGTCGTAATAAATGGGGATTTCCATGCCTTGCTCAAAGCCATCATCAACCCTTACTCCCGGCCCCTTTGGCGTTATATAAGTTTGCAGGGTGCCAATATCCGGCAGGAAATTATTGGCGGGGTCTTCGGCATACACCCTTAGTTCCATGGCATGGCCGCGTATTTGCAAATCCTCCTGTTTAAAACTGATAGGCAAGCCGCGGGCTATGTTAATTTGCTCCTTTACCAGGTCAATCCCGGTAATTAGTTCTGTAACCGGGTGCTCAACCTGCAGCCGGGTATTCATCTCCAGGAAATAAAAATTGAGCGCGTCATCCATAATAAACTCCACCGTACCGGCACCTGTGTACTTTACGGATCGGGCTACATCAACCGCGCATTTGCCCATTTGTTCCCTTATGGCCGGGGTAAGCACTTTTGAAGGTGCTTCTTCAATCACCTTTTGATGGCGGCGTTGTACCGAGCAATCGCGTTCAAACAGGTGCACAATATTACCATGAGTATCGCCCAGAACCTGGATCTCGATATGCCTTGGCGACGAAACATACCGCTCAATAAATACCGATCCATCGCCAAAGGCCGAAGTAGCTTCGGATACAGCTAACTGCATTTGCTCTTCAAAGTCACCGGGGCCGTCAACTATACGCATGCCTTTACCACCGCCACCGGCGGCGGCCTTTATTAATATAGGAAAACCAACTTCAACTGCCCGTTTTTTTGCCTCGGCTACATCGGTTATTGCCTCTTCGGTACCGGGCACCATGGGGATATTGTACTTAAGCGCCGCTGCCTTAGCCGATAGCTTATTGCCCATAATCTCCATGGCTTCGGGCGATGGTCCTATCAAGATAAGGCCTGCCTGGCGTACCAGTTTTGCAAAAGCTGCATTCTCGCTCAAAAAACCGTAACCGGGGTGTATGCCCTCGGCGCCGGTTTTTATACAGGCCGCTATAATCTTTTCGCCAACAAGATAAGATTGATTAGACGGGGCAGCGCCAATATGAACAGCTTCATCAGCATACCGCACATGCAATGCATCACGATCAGCATCCGAGTAAACCGCGACAGTTTTAATGCCCATTTCGCGTGCGGACCGCATTACCCTTAAGGCTATTTCACCCCGGTTGGCTACCAGTATTTTTTGCATAAAACAAATGTAACTGATTTAACGGCTAGCAGCCGGAAATTTTTAGGTATTGCTAATACTTATTAAGCACAAAAAAAAATGGCGTATAAATAATATCAGGTAAAGAATTTCCATACCTAAAAACCGGGGCTTTTGAGTTCATTCGACACTAAACAACCAGTGCCCGGTATTTAAACTGAGCCTATTTGTTTAACTTAAAAGTATGAAGAGACACTAACCGGACAATTCGCCTCAGTGGTTACCTGCCAGACCGATCAAGCCTGTAGCTTTTACGACTACAGCGATAGCAAACATAGTGTTTAAGCGGCAACCAAAAAAACAGCGTTTTAACCAACGCTCCTCTTTTTATACGGGATATACCTACATTTCCGCAGCTACGGCAACGCAAATCCTTTTGCGAAGCTAAAGGTTTTATTTTTACAATGTTGTCAATGCCGTTTTTTGCATCTAACTCGGCTGTCATATCGTTTATTTATTAAGGGGTACTTACAAGCCCTAAAATAAATAATTTTTATGAATTTTTTATGAATATTGAAAGGAGTATTAAAAAAGGGCTTTTTTAACTTATTGCGTACCTATTTTCAGCTTGTTGTTTAAATAATAAAAGCCTGTGATTGATGTCACAGGCCTTTTTATCAAATTATTCCTTTTTATCAGGCGCAGGTGTACCTGCCGGTGGCGGACCAGGCTGACCGCCTGGAGGAGGACCACCCGGACCAACACCCGGAGCGCCCGGAGGAGGACCGCCCGGACCACGGCCGGCCGGCAATGTTACTTCGGGATGCGCCGAGCCGCGGTGACAACTGTAGCAGTTGACACCTGACTTTAACGTTAAGCCTAATGAATCTTTTTTGGCATCAAAATATTTTTCGTTGATTTTGTTCATCATCTTGAACATATCGCGGGCCATTTTCTTCTCTGGCTTAGCATCACTTGCCCAGTCCATTTGTTTTGCAGCTTCATCACGTACGTGGCAAAAGTTGCAATGTACGCCCAAAGAGTGCTCCCACTCTTCCATTACACCGTGAAGTTGATCTTTAGTAATGTTTTTGGGCAATACCTTCAGGTTTTTCCAACCCGGCTCATCCGCCTTTTTGGGCGTCATCGATGTCATGGCACCTACTACCACTACCGACATTAAACCAAGGGTAACTAATATTTTTTTGTTTACCAGCATAATTGTCATATTTAAGTCATCTAATGTAGATATTAAGTTTGAATGTTACAACTTTTAAAATAACGATTAATTGGTAACTTTTTAGATACAGAGTGGTAGATGTGCAGATTTCAAATGTGCAGATATGCAAATGATGAATGATGGTTTACTCCATTACTCTAATTAACTTTTTATGCGATTAACTAATTCCCAAAATCTGTACATCTAAATCTTCCTTCAAAAATTTGCATCTGAAATCTGCATATCTGCACATTTAAAATCTGCACATCATCAAAGGCATAATTTCTCGCTGATAGTCCAAAGTTTGTCGCGGGCAGCGGTATCTGTGGCGATGGCAGATGTTTTGGCAATTTTTTTCTTTTTGAAATAGCCTCCGTTATATTTATCAAGGCGTGGTGCGGTTGCCAGGAAAACGGTAGTTGCGGCGCCTTGCTGCGCACTGACCATAAACGGACGGATGAGGGTGGTCATCAGTTTGCCCAGCCCTTTAAAATCATCCCAAAAATGGGTATTAACCACACCAGGGTGCAATGAAAAAGCGAGAATACCTTTATTTGCAAATTTTGACGCCAGCGATTGGGTAAAATAAATATTGAACAATTTATTCATCCCATAAACTTTCCAGGCATTGTATGAGCGCTCGCATTGCAAATCATCAAACTGCGGAGTACCGCGCTTATGCGCTTCTGAACTAACGTTGATAATACGCGCCTGCCCTTTTTGCAGCAGTGGCATTAACAGGTTAGTTAACAAAAAATGCCCGACGTGATTACTGGTGAAAGTTAATTCAAAGCCATCTTTACTTAGCGCGCGTTCGGCAAAAATACCTCCTGCATTGTTAATGAGCGTATTGATAGCAAATAACTTGCCGGATAATTCAGCTGCGGCATCGCGCACGGTTTGCAAATCGGCCAGGTCGCATTTAATAACGTGAATCTCCTTGTTCCCGGTTTCGTTAATTAAATAGGCTTTGAGTTCCCCGCCTTTTTGTGTGTTGCGTACCAACAGGTAAAGTGAATGTCCCTGTCGGGCCAATGAAAGTGCGGTTTCTTTCCCGATGCCTGATGTTGCGCCCGTAATAACAGTGGTTTTTATTGCCATTCCCCCCAGCCCCCTAAAGGGGGAGCTTTTGATCGGCAAGATAGAGGTTTTTCCTTAAAGAATGAGTTTTAAAACCCTCCCCTACGGGGAGGGTTGGGTGGGGTTTACTTTTGCATCACCATAACGCCGTTCATCAGCAGGGTGCTGCCGCCATCGGCTACTATGTTGTAAACTTTTTGGATACCGCCGCCATTTTCTGTTTTTTGAAGTACAGTAAAGGCCTCATATTTACCGGTTTGCTCGTTAAGGCAAAGCACTTCCTGGCCGGTAGTAATCTCGCCCATTTTCAGGTTGCCTTGTTTGGTAAGCATCGGATGGTTTGGCGTGGCCTGCAATACTTTGGTATTCAGGTTTACCAACCGGCCTGCTTTAGTATTTTTAACATCAGCAGCAACAAGCACCAGGCGTGTTAATGCGTAATTTTTTGCTTCATGGGTGGTTAACTCCTTTACCTTAACTACCGAACTTTTATTGGTAGCCGGGTCAATTGTAATTACTTCATCGCCACTTTTAATAGCGCTCAGCATTTTTTTGCCACCGTTGGCCATTGTTACCATTTCGTCACCAGGAAAACAGATATCGTTTCCGTAAGTGGCCGATTCTTCCTTCATATCCTTACCACCATTCAGCACTTTATATTGCTGAAAACTCAGCTCTTTCGACAGCACATAGGATAGCTTCAGGATAAAATTGGTTTCTACTTTATTAATATTATCAATATCTAAAAAGTACTTTTCCCATACTTTACCATCAGCGGTAAAATCGGGCACCAACGCTTTGTATAGTTTACCTTTCTCGTTAGTATAAAATACCATCAGCCCAATTTCCTGCATGCCTTCTTTAGCTACCAGTCTGTATATATCCACGCGTTTTTTTAGTCCGTCAGATCCGGTGATGAAATAAGGTTTCCGGTTTTCGTATCTGTCAAGAACATAAGCATTCTCGAACTTTACATAAGTATCCTTATCCAGATCGGCAATGGTAAAAGTTTGTGCTTTGTTGTACTCATCCATAGTAAGCGGACGAGGATTAACCGCCGCTGTTGTTTGCGCACGGCTTAAATAAATAGAACCGGTTAAAAGTATTGTTAATGTTAGTTTACGCATAAAGCCCCCTCTAAATCTCCCCCTGAAGGGGGAGACTTTAATTTTGTCAGTATTGTTATTAAAGTTCGATGAATTTAATTTTTAAAGCCCTCTCCCTTTAGGAGAGGGTTTGGGTGGGGCTGTTAACTTAGTTGTTTAAACGCCTCGGCAAAGGCTTCCATTTCGTCCATGCGGCCGATGCTTACACGGCACCACTCTTTGCCGTTAAACTGCCAGCTGCGTACACCTACGCCGCGTTTCATCATTTCGGTTACAAATTTTTTGCTGTCCATTTTTAAAGGGAACATCACAAAATTGGCTGATGACGGAATGTATTCGTAGCCTTCCTTTTTCAACACCGAGTATAAATACTCTTTTGATGCCAGCGTTTTTTCTAAAGCTTCTTTCAAAAATGCCTCCTCGCGATAACCGGCAATAGCGCCGGCAATGGTTGTAGCCGAAAGGGAGAAGCCTGTTGTATAATTAGATAAAGCTTTAACAGTATCTGGCTGGGCCACGATGTACCCGCAGCGCAAGCCAGCAAAACCATATAGTTTAGAGAATGTACGGGCAACTATAATATTGCTGCCAGCTTTCATGGTACTTATCATCGAGGAACCTTTTGGATCGGGCAGGTAATCGATGTAGGCTTCATCAACAAAAACAGTTACTTTTTTAGATACCCGTTCGCAAAATGCTTTTAATTTGGCGGTATCCAATATTGTAGCCGTTGGGTTATTAGGGTTACAGATATAAACCAGTCCTGTGTTGGCGTCAATTTTGGCCTCCATGGCGTCCAGGTCAAGTTTATAGTCGGCTGTCAATGGTACTTTAACCCATTTGCCTTCCAGTCTTTCGGCATGCGATGGCAGGTCGTCATAAGATGGATCGCCGGTGATGATACTTTTTCCCCCCTTGCTGTAATAGATGGCGGCAGCCAGTAATAACGGCGATGAGCCGGATTCCATCAGGATGTTACCGGAAGAAATTCCTTCGTAGCTGGCAATTTTATCATAAAGCATCCCCATTGATTGCATTGGGTATTGGTAACCCAGGTCGATAGCTTCCTGGATTGCTTTTTTTGCTGCGGGCGACGGGCCAAATGGATTTTCATTGGCCAGCAAGCGCGCTTTTAATACCGGTGGCGCATCTGCAATGGCATCCATATCGGTAAAGCGTTTAGCCATTGGGGCCAGTTTTTTAGCAACCGGCATAGCGGCCAGCTTGCTGATTGTCCCCGAAAAGAAGGCCAGTCCCCCGGCCATAAGTGCGCTGGACTTGATCCAGTTTCTGCGGTTAAGTGAGTTTGCCATGGTTTTAAATTAGAATCAAGAGTTAAGAATCAAGAGTCAAGACGAAGCTGCCTTTACTCTTTCTCCAATTATAGTTTATTCGTTATTATTAAATTATTCGTTCAGATATCGGTGCTGCAACATAATCTTTCGTCCTGCAATCAAAAAGTCTTAACTCTTGATTCTTGACTCTTGATTCTACCCTCCCCCCTATTTTACTGCCGGATAGCTTACCCTTCCCTCGGTTACCCTGGCATGCAGGGCAGCAACCGTGCTGCGGGCCGATTCAAATGCGCCGGCCATCCATGCGTTAAGATAGGTTAGGTGTTCGCCGGCAAAGTATACCTGCTTATCGGGCTTTAATAGTACCGGGTATTGTGTTTTGCGCGTTTCGGTGCTGTAAACAGCCCATCCGCCTAAATTGTACTTTGTTTTGTGCCAGCTAACTGAAAACGACCCTTCAAATTCCTTATCATATTGGGGGTGGATAAGCCTGCCTTTTTCCAGCGCAAACTTCTCACGATCCGCATAACCTAAGGCGCCGATTTTCTGGGCTTTTTCGTTAAAATTGTAATATCCAATTAAGATACCCTTTTTTCCTAAATAATCATAAGATGGGTAAAAAATTTGTGTTAAATCGTTGTTGGTGTGGGTAATACCACCATAAATATGCTCATCTTCTTCCCAAAACCTGCGTTTAAACTGCAAACCTATTTTACCGGTTTGTATATAGCCGATATAATCGATAGCCCGGCTAACATCACCTGAAAAATTGTTGTTTACGTTGCTTAAAACCGGTAGCGGCAACGTGCAAATACACATATCGCCGGTTAACTCATGAACGCCTGTGGCATCTTTATAAGTGATTTTTACCCCTTCGGCCAGGTTATTGATCGAAGTAACCTCGGCACCCATTTTTACGGATGGCGCCACCTTTTTTTCAAGGGCTTTGGCAATCTGATCCATTCCGCCTACAGCCTGGAACATGGTCATCTGCAGTTCGTAGGTGTATTCGGCCACATTGTAAAAATCAGGATCCATAAGCCCCGAGTGCAGGATATCGGCCAGTTTGTGCGGCTCGGCAATTTTGCCCGGCCGATCTCCCGCCCCCGGCGATTCGGCATACCCCCTCCTGGCTGATGCCTTGTACAGTTTGTCTATATCAAGGCCTCCTTCGGCTTGCAGGTAGGCGATAATCTTTTCGCCATCCTCTTTGGTCATCGTGCTATCCAGGCCTCCATGATCGATGCTTTTGGCCAGCATTTCGGTCATATAACCGCGGATATCGTTATGAATTTCGCGTACACGGACTTTTTTGTTAGAGAGCGGACCTTTGCCTTCGGCAAAGTAATAAGCACCTTCATTAACGTTGTTGTATACCTGTATGGGTACCCCCAGCTCTTTACAGTAATGTAGCGTTAACTCATGATGATGCGGAATACGCGAAGGGCCGGCGTTAAAGTAAAGGCCATCATCAAATTTGGCAGTAACGCCGGGTTTGTCAATCTCCTGGTTGGTTGCGCCATTGCGGATACTCCAGCAACGGCCACCGGTACGCTGGCGGGCTTCCAATATGGTGCATTGATAGCCTAATTTATTAAGCTCATAAGCGCAGGTCATGCCGGCAAGGCCTGCCCCTAATATAATAATATGTTTGCCCTTGCCATCACCCTCCAAATTAAAGGCGTGCGCGGGAGCGGGTTTTAGCATGCCCAGTGCCAACATAGCGGGATAAGCCCCACCGGCCAGCATAGCACCCTTACCCAGAAAATCTCTGCGGGTAATTGTTTTCAATAAGATCAGCTTTTATGTTTTACAATTATGTAAGGCTTAAAGATAGTTTTTTAAATGATTTAATAAAAGATAAGCCATAATTTTTTAATTATGATAATATCTACGGGCTTAGTATGGATTATTTGAAAAACAAAGAGATCAATAAAAAAGGCCGCTCCTTTTTGGGACCGGCCTGTAATTTCAAACGACTTATTAGCGGGCTTACTGCGTAGGTTGCCCTTTATGTGCAGCTACCGATTTGTTGTAATAGTCAAGCAGCTTATCTATATTTTTGAGGTTATACTTGTGCTGTTTAATGCTTTCAACCACCTGCTCCTCATCGCCCAATATCTCTACCATAATATCTTCAAAGTTAGCATCGGTTATGCGCTGCATATCGGCGGTACTTTCGCCAAAATAGTAGGTAGTTTTTGAGCTTTTGCCACCGCCGCCATTACCACCGCCGCCGCCAAGCGAAACACCTACCCCGCCGCCAAGGCCGCCACCGTAACCGCCACTGCCGTAGCCCATGGCTACACCCGGCGAAAAATGGACACCGCCACCACCGCCGGTTGCGCCTTTGGCCGCATATAGTTTAAGCGGTTCGTCAAGCACTACCTGTACAAAATCGGTTTCCTCTTTGCTCCATTCTTCGTTGCGCGGGGCATGGGCAACCACAAAGCTATCCTTGCCTGCCACAAACGAGCGGATATCACTGGCGCTGAGTTTATAGGGGTTTGTTTTTTCGTCGTCTTTAAACTCAATAAAGCCTTCATCCTTGACAGGGCCTTTGCCGCCCGGATTTAGGCGGATAAAGCCGGTTGTGCGGTTACCTTTTACATCGGTAAAAACACCAGGCTGCCATTTTTGCGATTTTGCTGATACAAAACACAGCATAAAAAATAAAATGATTAAAATTGAGCGCATAACAAGTGTAAAATACAAAGAACGTAATTTTTAGATATTTAATATGATGACTGTTGATTTACGCAGCGACACCGTTACCAAACCAACTCCCGGCATGCTGGAAGCCATGTGGAGTGCCAAAGTTGGCGATGATGTTTTTGGCGAAGATGAAACCATAAACCAACTGGAAGAAAAAGCCGCCGCCATGTTTGGCATGGAAGCGGGCATTTTTTGCCCATCGGGTACCATGACCAACCAGATAGCCATTAAATGCTTTACCCAACCGTTGGATGAGTTGATTGCCGACCAAACTGCCCACGTGTACCGTTATGAAGGCGGCGGTATTGCCTTTAACTCCGGCGTATCTACCCGTTTACTGAATGGCTATCGCGGTATTATCACTGCCGAAATGATTGAGCCGGAAATTAATGCCGAAAATATTCATTATCCCCACACCAGTTTGGTGGTGTTAGAAAACACGGTGAACAAAGGCGGCGGCAGCTGCTATACTTTAAATGATATTACGCCAATAGCTCAGCTTTGCCAGGGCAGGGATTTAAAACTCCATTTGGATGGTGCCCGTATTTTTAACGCCCTTGCCCATACCGGCGATAAGGCTGTTGATTACGGAACTTATTTTGATGGCATTTCTGTTTGCTTATCTAAGGGGCTTGGCGCTCCGGTTGGCTCGGTTTTACTGGCTGATAGGGCAACTATAAAATACGCCCGCCGCATTCGTAAAGTGATGGGTGGCGGCATGCGCCAGGCTGGTTTCCTGGCCGCAGCAGCTATATACGCTTTGGACCACCATGTAGAACGCCTGAAGATAGACCATGCCCATGCCCGTATTTTGGGCGAAGAACTGGCTAATTTAAGCTGGGTAACTCATGTAATGCCCGTAGAAACCAATATTGTACTATTTGATACCGTAGAACCCACCAAAGCCGTACTGGCCAAACTGGCCGACAAAGGCATCAAAGCCAGCGATACCGATAAACACCGCATCCGTTTTGTAACACACCTTGATGTGCATGCCGACCAGGTTGAATATTTGGTTGGGGTGCTGAAGGGGCTGTAGAGGTTTATGGTTATACGTTTTAAGTTGTACGTAATACGTTGAAAAAAGCTCCAAAAACGTACAACTTAAAACGTACAACTTATTTCGGTACCCTATCAGCCGATTGGCGTTCAACCATCCAGCCGGGATATTCTTTCGGCAGGGCGCTCACTTCGTCGATGCGTTTTAGTTCATCGGCAGATAATTCTACTTCAATTGATTTCAGGTTATCATTCAGCTGATCGATGTTTTTGGCTCCGATAATGGTGCTGGTGATACCGTTTTGCAGGCGAACCCATGCCAGGGCGATTTGGGCAGCAGATACATTTTTCTGTTTGCCTATCTCGCTTATCACATCCACAATATTATAAGCTTTATCCTTATTTATTGGCGGGAAATCAAACGTATCCCTGCGCGATCCTTCTGATTTTTGATTACCGCGGGTAAACTTGCCCGAAATAAAGCCACCTGCCAAAGGGCTCCAGGGCATCACAGCCAGGTTTTGGTCTTTAGCTACGGGCAGCAATTCTCTTTCAATATCCCGCCCCGCTAACGAGTAAAAATATTGCAGCCCTACAAATTTATGCCAGCCATTCTTTTCGGTTATACCGGCGGCTTTCATCACCATCCAGGCAGGCCAGTTGCAACAGGCAATGTAACGCACTTTGCCCGTAAGCACAACATCGTTTAATGCCCGCATAATTTCTTCAACCGGGATTGCCAAATCCACACCGTGAACGTACAGTACATCAATATGATCAACCTGTAAGCGTTTCAAACTATCATCAACCGAATTAAATATATGGTAACGGGAAAGGCCGGTATTATTGGGGCCCTCGCCCATCCGGCCACGTACTTTTGTAGCAATGATAAGTTCCTGGCGGTTTAACCCAAGATCGATAATTGATTGGCCAAGCAATGTTTCCGATTCGCCAAAGGAATATAAGTTGGCCGTATCGATGAAGTTGATGCCCGACTCAACAACGGTTTTCATCAGTTCATTAACCCCCTCCTGTTTTATTTGCCCTATGGCTTCCCAATAGCCTTTGCCACCAAAAGTCATGGTGCCAAAGCAAATTTCGGACACCAACAGGCCGGTGTTACCTAAAAAATTGTATTTCATAAGTTTGATGTTTTGTTGATGGTGAAGTTAGGGAAATGGAAAACAATCAGGAAAGCGGAATCAAGATTTAATGTTTTTTAGGCAGAGAAACATATACATTGTGATATAAATAAAAAAGGCCCCAAAGGGCCTTGTGATTATATCTTAAAACCACTTTTCATAACAAACCATTAAAAAGTTTATCGGCCAGGTAAAGTTTAAAGTCCTTAATTCTTCCGGTTTCCATATCCTGGCGGGGCAACATTTTAATGCCACTTATGGTTGTCTTACTTCCCAGGTCAATAACAATCTGGTGCGGGTGTTTGGTGGCATTATCCTTCCATTGGGTATGCCAGATGCTGGTATACTGCAGGTCGAACACGTTTTCTGATTTGCCGTCTTCGCCTTTCAGTTCCTCGCTATCGGCATACACCACTTTCCACAAGCCGCGGGGTATTTGCTTTCCATTCTCATCCAGTAATTCCAGTTCGGCCAATGAGGTAAACTGGTCGCCCACAAAGTTATTTAATGCTTCCAGGGCAATATAACGACCGCTTTTTATGGGAAAGGCAAAGGTTTGCCATTTAGTAGAATTTTCCATTACGCCCGAATATAACAGGCTATTCAAATTATTTCCAAATTGTTGCCCGGCTTTACGATGGTTGCTACTCACAGCTTTTATTTCTGTAAGGCTATCCAATATCGGTTTATCCAAACCTTGCAGGCGGGCGGCATATGGCTGGTGCATATCCAATACAACCACCTCATTTTTTCCCGGGTTTAGCCAAACTCCGGGTACATACATGGTTTGGGTTGGCCCAATGTTCCAATAACGGCCCAGGCAATGCCCGTTTATCCAGGTAACGCCTTTTTTAAACCAGCGCATATCCAAATAAAAATCATCCTTCCTTTTTACATTAAAGTAGCCTTTGTAAAACGCGGGCTCATTCAACTTAGCTACGGCATTAATTGATTTATATTTATATACCGGGTTGCCTTCGCCCAACGGAATGGAATAATGTTTCCAGCCCTTTAACATTACCTTTTGCCCACCTGTAACCTTATAAACCTCGCCTTGCAGACCCTTACGATCGCATAAGTAATAACCGTAGTTAACCCTGCCCATGGCTTCAACAAAAACCCTGAGCCTGGTACGCTTAGTAATTGCCGGAATTTCAATAACATGGTCATTTTTTACCCGGTTTAGTATACCAATAAGTTTATCATCAATAAAAACTTCTGCATAGTCATGTACCTCGGTAAAATCCAGCTGTTTTTTTGCGCCGGCCGGCAATGTTGTTTCGTAAACCATCATTCCGTAACCCTGGTTCAAATCTTCCATAAAAAGCGTGGTATCACTTAATACCGGTTTTCCCAATTGACTCATTATAGGGGCTACCATGGTAAGATTAAAAGGCTTTATTTTTTGTACCGGTAACGCGGCAGGCATGTTTGTCAATACCTCGCCTGGCTGAAGATACTTTTTAAGCGTACTACGTAATTCATCGTATTTTGCCGTTGCAGAACCATTTTCGCTTATAGGCGCATCATAATCATAGCTTGATGTTTCGGGGGCGTAAGGTTGACAGTTTGCGCCTGCCCATAAGCCGAATGATGTGCCGCCATGTATCATATAAATGCTAAAAGAAGCCTTATGATCAAGCATCCAGCCAATTTCTTTGATGAGATGATCATTTGAGCCCGTATGGTGCGGCGCACCCCAGCTGTCAAACCAGCCCGGGTAATACTCGCCACACATTAGCGGCCCGGTTGGCTGTACCTGGCGCAAGGCCCTAAAGCCGRCTTCGGGATCATTGCCAAAATTCACCACGGCAAAAATATCCTTTTGAACATCGTTTTTTAGCTGAACAGTACCATCGCAGGTAAACAACGGAACTGTAAAGCCTGCCTCCTTTAAATAATCGCGTATTTTTAAAATGTATTCTTTATCCGCGCCGTAGCTGCCATATTCATTTTCAACCTGTACCATTAGTATGGGCCCGCCCTTTGTTATTTGCAAAGGGCTTAACACCCGGCCAACTTCTTTTAAATATTGGTGGCAACGCTGCATGTAGTAAGCGTCCCGGGTGCGTAATTGAATGTCTTTCTTTTTTAACAGCCACCAGGGCAGGCCACCAAACTCCCATTCGGCACATGAATATGGGCCGGGGCGCAGCAAAACATATAACCCCTCTTCCTGAGCTATTTTACAAAACTCGGCTGCATCTGCCTGCCCTTCCCAGGTAAATTTCCCCGACTCTGTTTCCTGGAAGTTCCAAAACAGGTAAGCGCATACCGTGTTTAAGCCAACGGCTTTCGCCATTTTTAGCCTGTGCCTCCAATACGCCCTGGGTATACGCGCGTAATGCATCTCGCCACAACGAATAACAAAGGGCTTCCCGTTCAATATAAATGATTCTGTGCCAATTTTAAACGGTTCGTTAATTTCCTGCTGACCAAAGGCAGGTTTGGAAGTTAGCACGCATATTAAAAGGAGCAGTTTAATAATACTTTTTTTCATTAAAAATCAATTTTGGGCTGTGTTACTAAATCATTATCAAAACCGGCTAATCTTTTTTTAGCTGGAATGTTATCACAAATGGCTGGGTAAACTTTGCATCCTCTAAATGCAGGTAATATTTGTTTTATCGTTTTTGCGGGAAGCTTTCAAAAAGCATAGATTTCCCCTTTGAATTACAATTGTAACAAAATTATAATCCAAAAAAATAGCTAAAAATTACGCAACCGTTTGCGCATGCCGCAACAAACGTTTGCGTAATTTTTATACCGCCACAACGCCGGGCTGCACCTTATTTTCTATTTTAATTTTAGTTAGTTTCGAGGATGTTAACCCTCAAAATCAATATTTTCATATGCGAAAACTAACTTTTCTGCTTGTTTTATTTTTGCCAATACATCTTTTTGCCCAACAATTTGAACCGGTAAAAGCACTGGTTAAAAGGCGTGCTCCCTGGTTAAGTGATCATATTATTTTCAAGGCCTTAAAATCTCCGGGCTCCGAAATAGCCCAGCTTCAAACGGTAAAAAACAAACTGGTGATCGGCGCATCGGGGCCTAACGCGGCGGCAGTTGGTGTAAACTGGTATTTAAAATATTATTGCAATAGGTCGATGTCGCATATGGGCGATAACCTGGCACCTGTGTTTCCGATTCCGGTTGTTGGCAAAAAAGAGACTGTAAAAGCAGAGGCTAAGTATCGTTATGCATTAAATTATTGTACCTATAACTATACCATGAGTTTTTATAGCTGGGCCGATTGGGAACGGGAGCTTGACTGGATGGCGCTAAATGGTGTTAATACCATGCTTACCGTTGAAGGTATGGAAGCGGTATGGCAAAATACACTGAGGAAGATAAGCTATAACGATAGTGAAATTAACAACTTTATAGTTGGCCCTGCTTATACCGCATGGTGGCTGATGGGCAATATTGAAGGCTGGGGCGGGCCGATGCCGCAAAGCCAGATTGACAACCGGAAGTTGATTCAGCAAAAAATGATAAAGCGAATGCGGGAATTAGGGATTGAGCCTGTTTTGCAGGGCTTTTACGGAATGGTACCAAGCACCTTGAAAAATAAAAGCAAGGCACACATTATAGACCAGGGCACCTGGGGCGCATTTAAAAGGCCCGACATACTTGACCCTACTGATCCGGAATTTAGTCGCATAGCGGGGATATATTACAGCGAAATACAGGCCTTATATGGTAAAAATATCCATTTTTTTGCAGGCGATCCTTTTCATGAGGGAGGTAAAACCGATGGGATAGATTTGAAAAAGGCAGGGGCAAGCATACAGGCATCAATGCAAAGTTATTACCCGGGCTCGTCATGGGTATTGCAGGGCTGGCAGGATAACCCCAAACAAGCCATGCTTGACGGTCTCGATAAATCAAAAGTATTGGTACAGGAGCTTTTTGGCGAGTTTACGAACAACTGGGAAAAGCGTAAAGCCTACGATAATACGCCGTTTATATGGTGCAGTGTTAACAATTTTGGCGAACGCCCCGGTGTATATGGCAAATTACAGCGCTTTGCCGATGAAATTTACAGGGCCAGGGAAAGCACTTACAGCAATTATCTTAAGGGTGTTGGCATAATGCCCGAAGGCATCAACAACAATCCGCCAGACTATGATTTGATGCTTGAACTGGGCTGGCGCAAAGAACATGTTGATACCCGGACCTGGATTAATGATTACGCCAAATACCGTTATGGCGTAAACAATACGCATACAAGTAATGCATGGCAGGGCTTTTTACAAACCATTTACCAAAGTCTTCCCGGTTACCAGGAAGGCGCAGGTGAGTCTATTTTCTGTGCAAGGCCGGCGCTTAAAGTTAAATCAATCTCCAGCTGGGGCACGCTTACCCGAAATTACGATACTGTACAATTTGAAAAAGCGGTAAAAGAGTTTGCCAGGGCTACGCCTGATCTTATAAATTCAGCTACTTATAAAATAGACCTCATCAATATGGTTAGGCAGGTGTTGTCAAATAAAGGAACCCTTGTTTTTAATGACCTGGTAACCGCATACAACAATAAGGATTTACCGGCTTTTAACAAGGCAAGCGAAAAGTTTCTGCACATGATAAAATTGACAGACGACTTACTGAATACAGATGGTTACTTCAGGCTTAACACCTATCTGAAACAAGCTATAGCCAACGGAAACACTGCCGAAGAGAAAGCAAATAACCTAAAAAATGCCTTAATGCAGATTACCTATTGGGGAGAAAACATACGTACCGAAGATAACCTGCATGAATATGCCTATAAAGAATGGGCCGGCCTGGTAGATGGTTACTACCTGCCCCGCTGGGAAATTTATTTTGATTACCTGCGTGGTAACCTGCAGGGCAAAAACGTTACCGAGCCCGATTACTTTTCCTGGGAACGCAAATGGGTGGATGAAAACCAAAAGCTAAATCCCGAAAAACCACACAGACCTTTACAGGAAGTGGTTAAGGAAATTTTATCGATGTAAACTTAGCACACCCATTTTAATTCAAACTAACAGGCCGCTATGCGTCAATTCAAAAAAACAGTCTTAATTACGTTATTAATCTCCCTGGTATTTTCCTCTTCGTATGCGCAAAAGAAAATAGGAACAGAAACACCCGAACAAAAAGCTAAACGCATGGCCTGGTGGACCAACGATCGGTTTGGTATGTTTATTCATTGGGGGCTTTACTCACAAGCCGCGAGGCACGAATGGGTAAAAAGGTGGGAGCGCATGACCAACGAACAATACCAGCCTTACTTTGATGAGTTTAACCCGGATTTATTTAACCCCAAAGAATGGGCGAAGAAAGCCAAAGCAGCCGGAATGAAATATGCCGTGCTTACTACCAAACACCACGAAGGGTTTTGCCTGTTTGATTCAAAATACACTGATTATAAGGCCACCAATACCGCTGCTAAAAGAGACCTTGTAAGAGAATTTGTAAATGCATTTAGAGCCGAAGGCATAAAAATAGGTTTCTATTATTCCTTGTTAGACTGGCACCATCCGGATTTTACGGTTGATGTTTTACACCCATTGCAACCGGCAAGCGAAAAGGATGAGGATTATGATAAGTTGAATAAAGGCCGCGATATGGCCAGGTACCGCACCTACATGCACAACCAGATTAAAGAACTGCTTACCAACTACGGTAAAATTGACATGCTTTGGCTCGATTTTTCGTACCCCGACAATGGCAAGCATGGTAAAGGCAGCAAAGACTGGGGATCTGTTGAATTGGTTAAAGAAATAAGAAAACTACAGCCCAATATTATAATTGATAATCGCCTTGATATAAACGAATACCAGGACGGATGGGACTACCTGACACCTGAACAGGTAAATTTAACAGAATGGACCAAAAAAAACGACTACAAAACTTATTGGGAAACCTGCCAAACGTTTTCTGGCTCCTGGGGATATTTCCGCGATGAAAACAGCTGGAAAAGCATCAAACAGTTAGTTACGATGCTGATAGAAGCCGTAAGCAAGCGCGGCAATCTGCTGTTGAATGTGGGCCCTACTGCACGTGGTTTATTTGATAAACGCGCTAACGAAAGGCTGGACGGAATAGCAGCCTGGATGAAATACAACAGCCGCGCTATTTACGGATGCACCGAAGCCCCGGAAACATTTAAAGCGCCTGAACATACTATGCTTACCTATAATGCCAGCGCCAGGCGTTTGTATGTGCATTTGTTAGAGTATCCGGGCAAAACAATCACTTTACAAGGATATAAGGACAAAGTAAAATATATACAGTTTTTGCACGATGCCTCAGAAATTCAAACGGATAACAAATCAAAAGATACAGGAAACGACCTTGTATTAAACCTACCCGAGACCAAACCTGATACCGAGATACCGGTAATTGAATTGGTACTGAACTAATGCTATATACCCGGCTTTAAAAATTAATCCATTTATCATGATCCAAAAATTCATACTTGGCCTTTGTTTGTTAAGCTGTGGCCAGGCAGCACTCGCGCAAAACGAGCACGAAATGTCCACCACGTACCAGGTTCCTAAAGACTCGCTGGTGCGGCAAAAGCTTGCCCAATGGCAGGACCAAAAATTTGGTTTGTTTATGCACTGGGGCACCTACAGCCAATGGGGCGTAGCAGAAAGCTGGACTATTTGCCCCGATGACTGGGTTACCCGTACCGGCCCCTATAGTGCTGATTATTTCACCTATAAAAAAGCCTACGAAAACCTGCAAACCACGTTTAACCCTGTAAACTTTAACCCCGAAAAATGGGCAAAAGCCGCAAAAGCCGCGGGCATGAATTATATGGTGTTTACCACCAAACACCATGATGGCTTTAGCATGTTTGACACCAAACAAACGGATTATAAAATTACGGATGTTAAAACGCCTTTCTCAAAAAATCCACGTAGCAATGTAACCAAAGAAATATTTGACGCCTTTCGTAAAGATAATTTCATGATTGGGGCATATTTCTCTAAACCCGACTGGCACAACCAAAACTATTGGTGGTCGTACTTTCCCCCTAAAGACCACAATGTTAATTACGACCCGCAACGCTACCCCGAACGCTGGCAAAAATTTAAAGATTTTACCTATAACCAGATTGAAGAGTTGATGACCGACTATGGCAAAGTAGATATTTTATGGCTAGATGGTGGTTGGGTGCGGCCCTCAGCAACAAAGGGAAACGATCCGCAGCACTATAACCAGGATCTTGATATGGCCAAAATAGCCAAAATGGGGCGCAGCCATCAGCCAGGCCTTATTATGGTAGACCGTACCGTTGCCGGCGAATTTGAAAACTATACCACGCCAGAGCAGGAGGTACCAGACAAGCCTTTATCATACCCATGGGAAACCTGTATGACCATTGGTAAATATTGGAGCTACGTGCCGGACGACGAATTTAAACCCAGCCGGCAACTGGTGCAAACGCTTATAAAAATAGTGTCGCGCGGCGGTAACCTGCTGCTTAATATTGCCCCGGGGCCCGATGGCGACTGGAACCCCATTGCCTATCAAAGATTGCAGGATATTGCCGCCTGGATGAAAATTAACGGGAAGGGTATTTATGGGTCGGAGCCTGCAACCCCCTACTCCGCCGGCAACATCTATTTTACTAAATCTAAAACCACGAAAACGTTATATGCTTTTTGGCTATCTGAAAAAGATATGGTAAACCTGCCGGCCGACGTAAGTTTCCCGGTTGATAATATCAAGCAAATTAAAAAAGTAAGCTTGCTGGGCAGTATTAAAAAGCTGAAATGGGATTATAAAAACGGTTTGTTAAGCATCAAGATACCTGACGATTTACAAAAAAGTGCCGCTTTAAAGTACAGCGGCACTTTTGTACTGGAGTATTAAAAACGGCGTTTAGGCCAAAAACTACCCGAATGAGACAGGGCAAACGCATCTTATTGGGTTAACATAACTTAACACATTTCAAATAAAATATTTATAAATACTTAATAATCAATATTTTACATTTTATCATGGTTAACACTAAACTGAGCGCGAAATTTAGGCGCATCCAAATATTTGTGCCTGTTGTTGGCCAATCCAGGTCCCTTTGGTAGCCGGATCATTTAGCCATGATCAGCCGATAAAAACAAGGGGGGGGCTTATATCACTCATTCTATTAGCTATTTAGATGCGTTTGCCATGATGAGACACCATGCTGGAATCAAATATCACCTGGTTAAAAACAGGAGCCGACGATGTTTCTTCGGTACGGCCGGCAATTAATTCGAAAAGAATTTCTGCTGCCTTTACGCCTTGTTTTTGTGGAAACTGTTCGATAGATGCCATTGGCGAATTATCCATAAAGCTCCAGATAGGCGAATTGGCAAAACTAATAAAGCTTATATCGCGGTTAACTACCAGGTTGTTTTTTTCCATCAGCGACATAGCATCACGTGCTACATAATCATTAAAAGCGATGATAGCCGTTGGTCTTTCTTTTAATGATAATAGCTGCCGCATAGCCCGGTAATTTTGATCGGTTGAAAGATCGGATGAAACAATCAGTTGTGTATTTATAGCTATATTATGACTATTAAGCCCTTTTTTATATGCAGCCAGGCGCTCTTTACTTGCCCCCAGGTGCAATGGGCCATTAATTAACCCGATATTACGATGGCCTTTTTCTACCAAACAATCAACTGCCTGTAACATTCCCGACTGGAGGTTACAGGCAGAATAGTGGATATCCTCCATGTCGGGTATGCGGTCGAAAAACACTACCGGAATGTTATATTTTTTCAATTGGTTAAACACTTCATAATCCGTGGTATTTTTACTTATAGATATGATAATGCCATCCAGCCGGTGATTTTTCATGGTATCCAGGATGCTCTTTTCCTTATCAGGATTTTCTAATGACTGCCCTACAAAAACGTTATAATTCTTTTTACTGGCGTAATCTTCTATACCGCTAAGCGCCGAAGAAAAAAAAGCATCAGAAAAATCGGGGAGTACAACGCCGATAGTAAATGTTTTTCGCTGTTTAAAAAATATAGCGGTTTGATTGCGCTCGTAATTTAATTCGTTTGCCACTTTATTAACCCGCATAGTAGTTACGAGGCCAATACTGGGATGCCCGTGAAGAGCCCGGGATACCGTTGAAGCATTTACTTTTAAGCGTTTAGCTATCTCTTTAATTGTGGGGATCTTTTCCATTTGGTAAGCAAGATTAAAACAATGAATATTTATTATCTGTTAGTCCAAAAAATCGTTGGTGTCAAAATAATTAAAGGGTTAACGTCACCCGTACGATGTGCCATAATTGCAAAGCCGTGCGTACCTGCATATACGGCTTAATGGTTATTGATAAGCACCTTTATTTATTTGCTGATTAACGATACGCGTGTTGCCATCAAAGTCTGTACTGCCATTAACAATATCAGATATTACCTGCCCGCTATTTTTTGCTGCAGAAGATGTTTGCAAATGAAGATTGGGGCCGGATGTATTTATGAATAAAGGATCGGCACCATTTGTAGAATTAGCATCACTGCCACTGGCGGCTTTCCAGGCATTGTAATCGGTGTACGATGTACCGTTCCAGGTCCACTGTGCAGCACCTGTGGTATAATACAGGTTGTAATCAATAACATTTCCAGATCCTTTAGCCGTGTACTTATGAATAAACATATCTGATGCACCGCCATAAATAACATTGTTCTTAATCACATTATTGGTGCAATCCTCCCTGATACTGATTTCTCCTTCTATTTCGCCAAAGGCGCCTAATGCCTGATTATTGTTGTATAAAGTATTATTTACTACGTATGAGTTACTTGTGCCCGCGCCGGTATAATTCAAATATCCTCCCATATAAATACCTGAGCACCAACAATTATACACCAGGTTGTTCCTGATGATAACATGATCAGTAGGAAATCCATTGGTTTCGCTTACGGCGCCAATACCCCTGTCTGTAACCGATACCCTGTTCTTTTCTACCACAACGTTTCTGCCGCCATCTACATAAATACCTATAGCGCCATGTCCGCCAAGCGGCCCTCTTTTGCTTTCAATATTATATAGGGTATTACCGCTGATGACCCCGTTTCGTGCATAATTAAGTGCAGGATCGGCATTAGCCGCGTAGCCGCCGGCAGCATCAATACCAATATTTTGCGCGTTATAGATGGTATTGTTGGTAATGGAGAATCCGTCAACATACCCATTGACAGTCAGGTTTTCGCCATAGCCGGTTTTACAATCGTGTATGGTATTCCCGCTAACAGTAATATTAGTTACCGGATCAGACGTGTTCCCGATAATTAAAATGGCATTACCTCCCCCATTAAGCGGCAACTGTGTATAATCGATACCGTATACGGTGTTGTTTTTTATGGTAATATAATCAGAGCCACCTTCAACCATAATAGCTTTAGGATCGCCGGTAGATGTTTTAAAATTGCGTATTTCAAAACCGTCAACCACTATAAACTTGGCTTTATCAATAGTTACCAGCGCCTCGCGGCCATTAACGCTGAAAGCGCTGCCATCAATAACCGGCTTCTCGCCACGGTAGGCTTTCAATGTAATATACTTATCCATTACCCCCGACTTTGGGAAAACCACTTTTTCGCTATATATGCCAGCCCGTACCATTACAGTATCGCCGGGGATAGTATGGTTTAGCGCATTATTAATGGTTTGGAAGGGCGCGTCAATCGTTCCCTTATTAGATTCTAACCCGTTAGCAGATACATAATAGATATGAGCGCCGGCAGGAGGTGTTATAACCCCGGCGCCATTTTTTTTACTGCAACCAAATACCTGCGCCACAAAACCAAGCATTAAAAAAATATTAATATTACGTTTCATCATCTGTAGTTTTTAAATTAAAGATCCCCTATTGTTGTGCGCCCTTACTGATCTTATTGCCCACAACACGTACATTTCCATCAATATCTGTTGCCCCGTTTATATCTGCCGAAATTACCTGCCCGGAATTTTTTGCAGGAGACGATGATTGTATATGAAGATCTGGCAGCGAGGTGCTTTTTAGTAAGGGATCTGCACCATATAACGAGCTAGCATCGTTAGCGCTGGCTGTTTTCCATGCACTTAATTTGGTATATGGAGTACCATTGGTGCTGTTCCATATCCATTGCGGAGTACCAGTTGTAAAGTATAAATTGTTATCAATTACGTTATTGCTCCCGGTTGAAGTATACTTGTGAATAAACACATCAACCGGCCTTGCGTATACAATATTGTTTTTTATTACGTTGTTTATGCAATTTTCAGTAAGCCTTATTTCACCTTCAATCTCACCAAATGCACCTATTACACGATCATTTTGATAAAGGGTATTATTCACCACATAACAGTCTTTAGTTCCGCCGGATGTATAGTTTAAATAATCGCCCATGTATATGCCTGTACGGTAGCAGTTGTACACAAAGTTGTTTCGCACAATGGTGGTTCGGGTAGCATACACGTTACTTTCGCTCACCAACCCTATCCCACGGTCGCTGTTATATACTTTGTTCCGTTCAATAATGGTGTTAGCGCCGCCACACACGTAAATAGAAATGGCGCCATACCTGTCGGGTCCCCAAATTTCCGGTGTTTTGGTCATCGAGTTATCGTGAAACTCGTTATCGCTGATTACTCCATTACGGGCGTAATTGGTGGCAACTGCGCCGGTTTTATTGAGGTTATCGCCACCGGCTACAATTATCCCGATGTTTTCCGTATCGTATACTTTATTATGGCTAAAAATAAAGCCGTCTATATTACCCGCCAACGTTACGTTTTCGCTTGTACCGGTTTGTGTATCATGTACTGTACATCCGGTAATAACCAGGTTGGTAATAGCTGTGGTTCCGTTGCCTATAACCAGTATAGCATGGCCGCTACGCCAATCAGCTAATGAAGCATTGCTTTTAATATTATAAATATTACAGTTTTTAATCGTGATATCGTGCGAGTCGCCGTTAATTGCTATACCCTCGGGATCGGTATTAAAAGCAGCACTTGTAAAATTGCAGATATCAAAACCGTCAAGCGTTATATACCTTACGTTACTTAGAGTGACTAACGACATCCATCCTGAAATAATTATTTTACTTCCGTCTATTACAGGCTTTTCTCCGGGAAATGCTTTTACGGTAATCAATTTATTCATTATTCCCGATTTTGGGAACACCACTTTTTCGTAGTAAGCGCCTCCCCTAACCAGAACGGTATCGCCGGGTGTGGCATGAGTTAACGCGGTATTGATGGTTTGGAAGGGCGCGCCGATTGTGCCTGCATTAGCATCAGACCCGTTTGCTGCCACGTAATAAACATGGATAGCTGCTATGGGCACCACATTATTACCAGCTGTTTTTTTGCTGCAGGCCAGCGTTTGTAAAGCGCAAACACACACTAACAAAATATTGATATAAAATTTCATTGCGTTTTTTTAATTAAGAAATACTTGCTGCCTTGCCTTGCAGTTATTAAATGTTACCTGCGTTTAGCGGCGCAAAGTATAGCCCTCGTAGCAAATTATACGTGCTAMGAGGTACCATACAAATCAAACAACATAAACTATCACTCAAACAGCTTCCCAAACAATGAAAGAGATATTTGTTGGGGCGGGTACTCAAAGATTACCACCATCGATCCTGGGAAGCTATTCAGCGCACATATTGCATTATTCGGAAACTATTTTCCGTATCCGGTTATTATTTTTGTCCAACACGTAAACAGTTCCGTTTTTATCTACAGCAACACCGGTTGGCGCGCTAAAAAGTGCAAACCCTCCTATTGCATCGGTGTATCCGGCTGTACTACTTCCGGCAAAAGTGCTTACTTCAAATGTGCTGGCCTGTATAAAGCGGATACTTTGATCGGGGTGGCCGGTATCGCCATAAACGGTTCCGTTACCTGCCACATATATATTGTTGCTGTTATCTACCGCGATGCCCCATGGCAACGAAAATTTTGATACTGCGGGCCCTCCGTTCACATAACCGGCACTCCCCTGCTGCCCGGCAATGATACTACCCTGCCAGGTTCCGGCAGTATATTTTTTAATAACATGATCTCCGTTCATTGATACGTATAGATTCCCGGTTTTATCAAACTTGATGCCTGCGGGATAATTAAGGCCGGATACAACTTCTTTAGCAGTCCACTGTGCTGATACCTGGTAAATACTTCCCGGAATGGAGCAGCTTGAGTAATAAACGTAGCCCGAAGTTTTATCAACAGCTACACTCCAGGGCGACTGGTTTCCCCAGGCCCAGGTAGTGGCCGTACCATCAGGGCTTATCTTTCGGATATCCCAGTTGCCCGGGTCGGCAGAGTATACATTGCCTTGGGCATCAACAGCCACATCATAAGGCAAAGAAAAAGTTGCAGCTGTGCCTTTCCCATCAGAATAACCAGAAACCCCCGGATTACCGGCCAGCGTTGTAACGTTTCCGCCGGTATCAATTTTCCGGATACAGTGATTCCCCGGATCGGCAACATAAACATTCAGGTTATCATCAACAGCTACACCGCAGCTCCTGTACCAGCCCTGACCATTAAAATCAAACTGGGCATCCGCTCCCTGGCCATTGGCAAAACCGGCTTTACCCGACCCGGCCAGCGTAGTAACCGTCCTGGTATACTGGTAAGTAAAATTAGTTGTGCTTGTCGCCGTTCCCTTACCTATAGTTACCATAATCGGCCCGGTTCCGGCTTTTTTGGGTATCACTACCATCATTTGCGTGGTATTGGCACCGATGATTTTGAGCTTTACCCCATTAAGGGTAACCGCAATTTGCGAAGTATCTGTTGAAAAATTACTGCCGTTTATAAGCACTTCTGTTCCGCCGCCACCCTGTGCCGGAATAAAGCTGTTAATGTTAATTGGCGAGTTGCTATTATGTGTGGGAGTTTTGTCTTTTTTACAACTTATAAAAGCTATCATTATAAAAACCCCGCCGGCAAATAAGCATTGATTTATGCTTTTTGACATTATGTTTATGAATGTTTTCATTTGAATAATTACACTTTAATTATTAGTTTTTTATACCTCTTTTATTGCCTTTGGGCAAATAAAAAACACGCATCTACCAACCGGGATTTTGAACCAATGCCCTGTCACGGTCTAATTGATATTGGGAAATTGGGAACAAATACATTTTATTGTTCCATACCCTTTTTTGGAAAAGTGTTTTATTATAAAGAGCTCCAAACGAAAACCCCTGTCCCTGATCGTCGGTATTTACATTTAATCCGTAAATGGTTTGGTTTTCATCGGCACCTAACAATAACCTTCTAATGAGGGTATAGTATCTGTCGCTTTCAAAACAAAGCTCTACTTGCCTTTCTTTCAAAATGTATTTGCGCATCAGGTCCTTGTTTCCAACTGCACCGGAGTAAACAGTTTCTATGCCCGGCAAACCGGCCCTGCTCCTGATCTGGTCAAGGTAAAGCACAATATTTTGGTTAGATGGATCGTACTCATTTAAAGCTTCTACATAATCAAGCAAAATTTCGGCATACCTTATCAATATAAAAGGCCTGTAGTTGGCAGTCCATTGCCTTATATTATCGGCAGGACTTACATTTTTCAGCACATCATAGCCTGTAATGTTATTGCTGGCCCCGCTTGCTTTTGCTCCGGCTTTGCCATTATAATAAAACTCGGCCCGACCTGTTCCGTCAATATTTTCGGTTGATGAATAATAGTTTTTATCATCAACAGTTGGTGCGGGTAATACCGGCCGGCCATTATATTGGATGTAAGCATAAAACCTTGGTTCGCGGTTTGCGTACATGTTCCATTGCCCCTTTTTGTGTTCCCAGTACTTGCCGCCATTGCTTTGCGCAAAATTGCTTGCAGTGTACCCGGATGATGGATCGTCAATGGTTTTGCCATTATTCATGTAAAATGCATCTACAACGTTTTGGGTAGCATTATACATACTATACCCGCCGGCGCCAGGCGTTACACACTTGGTATAACCTGTGTAATTCCATGAATTTCTTGAAAAAATAATCTCGCTGTTCCAGTTGGTAATGAAAAGATCCCTTACAGACAGGTAAGGATCAAACACCGTCCCGCCATTGTCAAGATTGGTAAATAACTTATATGAGCCAAGGTCAATTACTGCTTTGGCGGCATCGGCTGCTATTTTCCATTTATTGGCATCATATACCGTTGGTGCCAGTTGTGTACCATCCTGGTTTTTAAAAGAGGCAAACGAAGAGTTACCATTCCATAGCGGGCTGGCTGCCAGTAAGGCAATTTGTGCTTTTACAGCAAAGCAGCTACCTTTTGTTGGCCGGCCGTAATTGCTGGTTGTAGCCCATTCGGCAGGTAAACCGGCCGCTGCCTGGTCCATTAGCGTGTTAACATAGTCTTTACACTCGTCAAAAGATGATCTTGGGAACTTGTTGAAATCGGCATTTAAACTTAATGCTTCCGTTACTTTTACAACCGGACCATATTGTTTTATCAACTGCCAGTAAAACCATCCCCTTAAAAACCGCGATTCTGCTTTATATTGATTTTTTAAGGTTACACTTAACTGGCTGGCCGGAACCCTATCAATATTAGCTTCAAAAATAAATGACGATCTGATTCCTCTATAATAGTTATCCCAATTGTCAAAATAAGCATTTACAGGACTCCAGTTGCCTGCAACCATTTGCCTTACATTGGTACCTGGGATAGATACAGATGATTCATCACTTGCGCCCATAGCACTAAAATCGCCGCCGTCGGTTTCAACAATATATCCATATATATTGTACAGGTATGATTCGGCATTGGCCCTGGTGCTCCAAATCAAATCAGATGTTAACAGGTTATCGGGCTTTTTATTAAGATAATTACAGGAAGATAAACTGGCACTCAGGAACCATGCCCCAACAGCCATAATTAGTATATTTTTTTTCATTGGAAAAACTTTAAATACTTTTAAAATTGATTTAAATCCATTATTGCTAAAATGCAGCCCGCAACCCAAAAGCAAATATTCTTACCGGTGGGTAGCCTGCGCCATTAGAGCCGAGTTCGGGATCCCAAAGTTTGAATTTGGAGAACGTTAGCAGATTTTGGCCCGTTAAATAAAGGTAAACCGAGCTGATGCCCGCTTTTGTAAGAAACAAAGGCTTAAGTGTATACCCTAATGTTGCCTGTTTTAAACGGACAAAACTTGCATCTTTAGACCACCATGTACTTGGCTGATAATTGTTACTGTTTTGGTTGGCAATGCCTAACCGTGGGTAATCTACATTTTGGCTGGGGTTTTCAACCGTCCACCGGCTTTCCAGGTTGGCCAGCATACCGGATGGATAAGTACCCATACCGGTAAACGGTACAATACCCGCACCTGTAGCACCTGCGCCGGTGATGGATGATCCATTCGCCATTATGATGACATTGGAAGTCCCCTGAAAAAATAGCGAGAGATCGAATTTCTTATAACCAACGGTAAACCCTGCACCATATAAAATAGTAGGTATGTCTGATTTACCGGTGTATACCCTATCAAAGCTGTTTATTACGCCATCGTTGTTTACATCTTTGTACTTAATATCGCCGGGCCTTAATATCGCGCCAAACTGAGAGGGGCTTTTATCAACATCTTCCTGCGATGTAAACAGCCCTTCGGCAACATACATCAAATTATCGCCATACTTACGACCGGTAGCTTGCTGGTAAGCGTACAGTTGTTTTGGCTCGTCCTTTTGTACAATTTTATTATTATTGTAAGTAAAGTTTCCATAAAGGCGAAGTGCCACTTTGCCAAAATTTTCATTGTATTCAACATTGCCTTCAATGCCATGGTTGTTCATTTCGCCCAAATTGGCAAATACAGCCCCGCTTACCCCCAGTATTCCCGACAATGAACCGCGCTGAACTAAAATGCTGGTTCTTCTTTCTTTATAAGCGTCAATGGTGATGTTCAATTTATTGAATAGCCCTATTTCCAGCCCGATATTATCTTTGGTTGCCTTTTCCCAGGTAAGGTTCTCTACTCCAATTACGGTTTCGGTAGTGCCGCCATACACCGTTCCGTTAAGACCTAAACCTACAGATCCGCCACCGCCATACTGGTTGATATAAGGAAACCGGGTGATACCGTAATTAGACCCAATCTGGTCGTTACCCACAAGGCCGTGAGATCCCCTTATTTTAAGCAGGTTAAATGTTTTTGAAAGCCCTGTAAAAAATGGTTCTCTTGAAATTACCCAGCCCCCGGAAACTGAGGGAAAAAAACCGAATTTTTTACCCGGCTCAAAATTTTCTGAACCTGTATAACCGGCATCAAACTCAAGCAAATACCTGTCGGCGTAGGCATAAGTAGCCCTGGCGGCTAAACCCTGGTTATTATAGGGAATAGAGCTAATAACGCTCCCGGCCGAACTCTGTACTCTCGACCGCATGTTATATAACAGCAGTCCGCCTACATGGTGTTTGCCAAAAGCCTGGTCGTAATTTACGTTTGTTTCCAGGTACATGGTTTTTTCGGCAGAGGATGACTGCGTGTAGCCTAAAAACTGGCTTCCATACCTCGACTGGCCAAATACCAAATTACCCTGTGGGTCTCTTGATGTTGCTAAAAAAAGATCATTGGTACCCGTTCTGCCGTTGTCGTTTTCGCTATAAGAATCGAACGAAAACCTGGCCATAGCGCTTAAGCCTTCAGTAATAGCATCCAGTTTTTGGTTGATAGAGAAAACCGACTGAACAGTTGGGCGAAACTCACTGTTATAACCAGAATTTTGAATATCGTTCACCGGGTTGGATCCCCCGTTGTTAAACGGACCGGCCCATTTACCTCCCGGGTATTGTATCGGGAATGCATTGGGTGGGGTTAAATACGATTCGTACCAGATACTACCGGCAGACAGGCCGGGATAACGGCTGCTCACCAGCATAGCATCCAGGTTCATGGATAATAAAGTGGTTTTGCTTAAATCTATATCCAGGTTCGACCTGAAATCATACCTTTTGAAGTTTAGGTTGGGATTGTATCCATTTTGTTTGGTTACCTTATAGCTTCCATCCTGATCATAAAAAGATGCCGAAACATAGTACCTTACCGTTGATGCACCGCCGCTAACATTTAGGTTGGTGTTGTATCCCGGTGCCCAATCCTTGTAAACAGATTTTATCCAGTTAACATTAGGATACAGATATTGATCTAAACCGCTGGCTGTTTTTTGAATAGTTTCTTCGGAATAGGCCGCTGCGTTACCGTCATTTGTAGTTGCTTCGTTATGTAATCTCATCCATGATACCGCATCCAGCATTTTTGGTGTTTTGGTAAGGCCTGACATTGAAGCTTCTGTTTTTAATGAAATTTTAGGTTTGCCTGCAACACCTCTTTTGGTAGTTATAATTAAAACCCCATTTGCACCTTTGGCACCATATACGGCGGTTGACGAAGCATCTTTTAACAACGAAATACTTTGAATATCCTCCGGATCGATGTTGTTGTAAGCCCCGCCATAAGTGCTGTTTACATCATCCCGCTGTACCCCGTCAATAATAATAAGCGGGTTTGCATTACCTGTAAAAGTACCAATGCCACGAATGGTAAATGATGCATTATCATAGCCAGGTTCTCCGCTTCTTTGCATTGATATTACACCGGCTACTTTGCCCGCCAGGGCATTAGATAATGAGCGGTTGGGCGTTGTTATATCGGCCACGTTTACAGTAGTAACAGCGCCGGTTATCGTCAGCTTTTTTTGCTTTCCATAACCTACCACTACTACTTCATTTATTCCTTTGGTATCATCCAATAATTGAACAGTAAGCGAGGATGTTGCTTCGGTAACTGTAATTTCTTTGGCAACAAAACCGGCAAATGAAACAACAAGAATGCTGTTAACATCGGCTTCAATGGTAAAGCGCCCCTGTATATCAGTTACCACGCCTTTATTGGTGCCTTTAATACGCACACTGGCGCCAGGTAACGTAAGACCCTTTGAATCAGTAACAATACCCGAAACCTTTATAACGGGTATTGGCTGAGACGGTGAAGCTAAAGGTTTAGGTTTAATAATAATTGTTTTCTCGCTTATACTATAAATAAACGGCTGCCCTTTAAATGTCAGTTTTAATACTTCTTCTAATTCGGTATTCAGAACATCAATACTTACCGGGTTAGCCTGCTTAATTACCTTTGAATTATAGAAGAAATCATATCCGCATTGTTCCCTAATTTCTTTAAGAACTTTTTCTAATGGAGCATTTTTTTCTGATAATGTAATTTTTTGTGCGTAACCTGAAGCACTTGCCTGAAGTATGGTTGCTACCAACAATATGATGGATAGTTTCATAATCAACAAAGCTTTATTTTTTATACAGGGGACCCTGTACAAACTTATTTCATAACATTTCATACATTTGAACTTGTTTGGGTTTAAGGTGTAATTGGACTACGAATTTAGTTTCATGGTAAGCCCTAACGTTTTAGTCGGGAGTGTTCGAGCACTTCCGGCTTATTTTTCAGGATACCTTAGTGCGGAGTAATTATCAAGGCATAATGATGACTCTCCTTCCTTCAATTTTAGTTTTAACGTTTCCTGTTTGTTCTATGATCTTCAGTGCCTGGGCTAAGTCTCTTGAACGCGATACCATTCCGCCAAATCTTAAATTATCCACATTACCGGCGTATTCTACGTCAACATTGTACCAGCGCGCAAACTTGCTCATAATGCTTTTCAAGTCTTCGTCAACAAACAGGAAATAGCCATTTTTCCAGGCAATTACCTCTTCGGTATTAACTGTTTGTACATTAAATGAGTTGCTTAAATAATTGATGTTTGATTGCTCGCCCGGTTTAAGCAATTTTGATTGATTAGATTTGGTAGACAGCACTTTAACAGAACCTTCCAATAAAGTAGTTTTAACCGAAGTATCATCAATGTAAGAGCTGATATTAAAATGCGTACCTAAAACTTCAACCACCTGGCTGTTACTCACAACCCTGAATGGCTTTTTAGCATTTTTAGCAACTTCAAAATAAGCCTCGCCCGCTAACCGAACGCTGCGTTCATTACCATTGAAATTGGTTGGATAACGAAGCGAAGAGCCCGCATTTAACCAAACTTTTGATCCATCGGGCAAATCAACCTGGTACTGCCCGCCTTTTGGCGTCTCGATGGTATTATATGTCACCTGGGCTGAAGCACCTGAATTAGAGGATGCATCTTCGACTGTATAAACCAACTGACCATTGGCAGCTTTGGTAACCTTTACACCAGATTGTTTGGCCAATTCGCCGGTCGCGGCATCATCTAAAACAATTTTTGAACCGTTGGCTAGGGTTAATAATGCTTTATTCCCCCCTGGGGCGATGGTATTCCCGGTTGCCGATTGCGGTTTGTTTTTAGTTAATAAACCAGAAGCGCCGGGCTTGAGGTAAAAAACCAATAATGAGGAGGCGACAAGGAATAAGGTAATTGATGCAGCTACAAACCACCGCCTCAAAAAAACAATTCTTTTAGGTGCAGATTCGCGAGCTTTTATCTCCAGCAATACCTTATCGTAAAGCTCGGCCCCGGCTGTATTTTCATCGCCCATGGCAAGCTCGTCCCATTTCAATTCGTTTTTCTGGAGCGTGTTGTAATAGTTTAATAAAAGTTCTTCCTCCTCGGCAGTGGCCTGGTTTGAAAGGTATTTGTTTATTAAGATCAGAAGTGTTTCTTTTTTCATTGGGAGGTTATTGTATGTAAGTAACCCAACACAGGGGGTACCCCCAAAGAAATTTTAAATATTTCTATATTATTAACAAATCTGTCAGAATTCATTTTTAAATCATATAGATTTAACCAGCCCACTTCCAATATGGCTCATTTATATACAAAATACGGCTCAAAATTTACAACAAATAAGCTATATTTGAATATTGATTGAGCTATAAAACATGAAAGAGAACATTTCTGATCTGATCATTGGTTATTTGACCGAAAATCCCGCGACATCATCAAGTAAAATGTACGCGGAATTAGCTATTGGGGTAAGCTTTGCAACTTTCAAACGCCAACTCAGTAAATTGGTTGAAACAGATTTGGTCATCACCCTGGGCAGGCAAAAATCTGTTAAATATTTGTTAAGCCCGGCCTATGAAGTGCTTCATCCTGTAAATGTAAGCAGGTATTTTGAAAAAGAGATTGACGAAAGAACGATAAAAAGCACTTTCAATTTCAACTTGATGCCGCATATACTTAGTCAGATCACCTTATTTACAACTAAGGAACTGGATCAATTGAGTGCGCTTCAAAATGAATTCAAGGAAAATATTTCGAACCTGTCTTCATCGCTTTATAGCAAAGAAATGGAGCGGCTTGCTATCGACCTGAGCTGGAAATCTTCGCAGATCGAAGGTAACACTTATTCCCTACTGGAAACCGAACGTTTGTTAAAAGAAAAGGAAACTGCTGCAGGCAAACCAAAAGATGATGCGGTGATGTTGCTTAACCATAAAGAAGCGATTGACTTTATAGTCGCTCACCCCGATTATGTAGTGCCGTTAACGATGAGGTCTTTAGAAGACATGCACAGTATCTTAGTAAAGGAACTGGACGTAGACCGGAATATCAGGCAACGACGGGTCGGTATATCAGGCACTAATTATATTCCGCTTGATAATGAACATCAAATACGAGAGGCACTGACGGGGATGTGCGAACTGATCAACGCAAAGGAAAATGTCTTTGAAAAGGCGTTGCTGGCCTTAGTATTGTTGTCCTACATCCAGGCTTTTACAGATGGAAATAAACGAACTGCGCGAATTGTTAGCAATGCGATATTGATTGCATACCAACATTGCCCATTATCTTTCCGAACGGTAGATTCCGTGGATTATAAAAAGGCGATGTTGATCTTTTACGAACAAAATAACATCAACGCTTTTAAAGAGATTTTTAAAACGCAATTTGAATTTGCTGTAAAGACCTATTTTTAATTTCAAAAAAACTTCGCCTTGTTTTTTGCCCTGTTCGGTGTGGGATTACCTATGAATAATAACAAATCATGAAGTTTTAGCAATTAATAAGAGAAGGAATTTTGAGAAAAAAGCCTGACTAAAATTCAGTAAAACACTCAAAACCACCGTCCGCATAGCATAATGGCAGCTAAGCAAACAAAATCGCCCAGTGTTTTACGCAAGCGGTTCAAGGCTACAGTTAATTGATTTTCAACTGTTTTAGGGGCAATCCCCAGCCGTTCGGCAATTTCTTTGGTGGTTAGGTGTTCTTTTCGGCTCATGATAAATATTTGCCTGCACTTTTCGGGCAGTTCGGCTACCCCCTGCTCCAGCAAACGGTTAATATCTTTTTGGGATAGGATATCTTCGCCCCCGTTATTGCTAAAAAGTTCTTCCAGGTGATTAAAAAGATCTGCCCTTACTTTACCGGAGCGGATAACATTAAACACCTTGTAGCGCACGGCTGTATATAAATAAGCATTTAAAGAAGTTAGTTGAAGATTAGCACGTTTCATCCATAGGTTTACCAACACCTCCTGGGTAACGTCTTCAGATACCTGGCGGTCCCGGAGGATATTGTATGCTGAAAGATAAAGTTTTGACCAATATTTATTATAGATACGTTCAAATGCCGCAAGATTATTCTCCTGGATCAACGCTATAAGCCGCTCATCTGTCAATAGCTGAACTTCCAGGTTATTCATTCGGCATTATGAAATTTAAAATTGGCAACTTCAAATAAAGTGTTTTTTATTGTTTTAAAATATTACAATTACTACCATTTAGGTAGCCATTCAGTACTCCCGCCGAAGCCCTTGTTTTCCCTGCGGCTCCTGCTAAGTAATTTGCGGCATCTATCGTGTGGCAATTTACCCTGCATTTTCCCCGAGACTTCAATTTTGTTATTTAAGCTACTTCTGATAGTAAATAAAGTCAAAAAAATGCAAAAAGTAAAAGAAAATATTCAATAAAAGTTAACAAAAACTACATTTTATTACAATAATTTACAAGTTATTTAAATCGTTCTGCGAAGCGTGAAGAACGTCACCTGCACTTTTATTTTTTGCCTCGCTGATATCAAAACCACTTAATATTTTTTGAAGCTGATGTAGTTTATCTCGCCTGTTTTCTTTCATAAACTGGCTCTTTAGTACGTTAATTTTTTCATAATCCTGGATACCTTCAATCAGCCGTTCAAAACGGATAGAGGTACGCAAACCGGGATAAACCAGGTAGGCATCCCCGGATGACCATGATCTGAACCGGGTGTCGCGTAAGGCATCTTTTGTCCAGCAGTTGTATGCCCAGCGCAGGTAACCATCATACCCCTTGTAAGCGGCATACCATCCCAACCAGGCAGACTCGGCAGGTGCAGAAAATGAAAAAGTGTTGGGATGCCCCTCTGTACAACAGGTATAATAGGTGGTGTTAAATCCTGCTTTTTTACGTGCAAGCATGGTTGCGCTATCTATCACCTGGTTTGAGGCCACGCTGTAATCCACTAAATCTTTTTCAATTTCGGGGTGATAATTACCGGCCAATGAAATTTTAAAATCTTTATCGGCGCTTTTAATTAACGCAATTGCCTTTTGCATGTCGGCCATCGATCGTTCGTCCATGGCGATAGTAGTTTTAGCAAACCATCCCTTTTGTTTAAGATGCCGGGCAAAGCTGGTAAGCATAGGGCGCCAATGGGCATCGTATGCTAATGTACCTGGTTTGGCTATTATGGCGGTATCTTTTCCAAGGGTCTCGTCGTGGTAATAAAATTTCAAATTCCAGGGAATCATGCTATAGCAGTTAATAAACTTATCAATGCCTAACGACATCATAAAAGTTACCCACTTGTCAAAAACGGTGTAATCATACGCCCAGGAGCCGTTCCTGTTTTTAGTCCATTTTACCATTGAGCCATACACGTCATACGTTTGGCTGTTCCAGGGGTCGTGTATCAGGGTGGTGGTAATTGATTTCTGACCGGCATCAGCAAGCATTTTCATATACGGGCGCATAATGGCGAAATGCTGACCGGACCATGGTTTTACCCTATACCAGCGTGCAACGGAATAGGGGTTTTGCCACAAATCCAAATGGAATTTCCACTGTGCCGGTTCAGGCAACTTGTGATTAAGTACCTGTACTGTATAATGCAGCATTGCAGCATACTTATTTTTGCCTTCCTTAACTTTCACATAACCGCTGTACACACCCTGGGTAGCGCTGCCCGGCACGTTAATGCTTAGCCAAACAGGCCGGGTAGTATTTTTAGTTAAGGCAAGGGATTTTACCTGGTCAATTACATCTTCAACCAGCGACGAGTCATGGCCGGGCTGAATACCGCAGCCGCCCCCTTCATTATTAAGCCCATCGGCCATCACATAACGTACAAAATTGGCGCTGATGTTTTTTGCAGCAATTTCATGGCCCTTACCATCATCAAGTTTACTCCACTCAAAACTAATTTGCTGCAGGTTACGGGTTGCCCACACCAGGAATTGCGTATGCACCTTTTCGCCTTTCCAGGCTTTGGTTTGCCACTGGGTTTGTAACGGAAATATAGCGGGTGCATTATGCTTATCATACCGGATATCAGCCGATGCAAAACTCACGTATGTGCCTGGTTTTAAAAGATTCCAGCTTCCCTGGTCAACAGGTTTTGGATCCCCAAGCTCCTGGTAAAAATCGCCGCTTTTTGATTGCGCCCAAACACCTGCGCTATACAGCAACAGGATTACGGTAAATTTTAATCTCATGAGTTTGTTGCTTTTGTTTTACAGGGGCTAAGTGTTTATTGGGGCTTTCGAATTTCATTTTCCCAAAAAAACCGGGCAAATGAAAGTTGGGTTCGGCAGATTTAATATCATTCCACGCCAAAAAATGCGGATCGGGCAGTTCATCGCCGCATTTATAAAAATTGGCCCGGCATTGCCTGCCATTTAATTTTGTAAACGAATGGTAGTAAAATGCATCCAACGGAATCATCAGGGTTAGTTCCCAGGCTATATTCCCCTCGCCTTTATTGTTTACCGCTTTTATTTGCGCCTGGTGCCTTATCATTCCGATAACAGGTTCGGGTAATAACCGTCGATTTTCCCTGTGTGCTCCAAACCCCGCCAGGCAAGCACCGCCACAGTTAAATTCAAAATTGTAATATTCATTTTCGTTATCAAAACAAACAAAAAACTCCACGCAACTATCTTTATGAACGGGCTCATTAGGCTGGCTGTAAATTGCCCTTACACACTTTTCGCTAACATAGTATTTTATAAAAACACAATCGTTACCATAGGCCATTGTAAAATTAGCATCGGGCTTATAACCGTAGTCGGGCCAGGGAACCATGCCGATAGCGTTAGCTTCGTAACTATCCAACAAAAAAGAAACATGAGCTATGGGGCTAATTTTTGTTACCCCCTTCAAAAATGGTACGGTTAGTTCTTTCATTTAATTTCGGATGATAATTGCGTGCATGATTTTGCCGCGTTTTTAATTATTTGGTCTAAAACGTCGTATTCTTCCTCAAGCTTTCTGAGCAACTGGAACTGCGCCCTGGTTCGCTGCAGGTTGTGTTGGGCAAAGCGTGTTTTATAATAAACATCGCCGGCAATGTAATCTGTCAGGAACCGAACGCCTTGCATATAAGGTATCAGCAAAACACCCATTGAAAGGGATTGAACTTCCGTATCTGTTAAAAAGCTGCCGGCACTTTTAAAATAGCCTTCGGTATAGGCCTTAAACAATGGGATGCTAAGCCCTATCTTTGTAAGGTCTTCCTCATCCTCGGGCGCTATATTGATAATGGTGCGGATGGCATCGCCAAAATCATAAGCTACATAGCCGGGCATAACGGTATCCAAATCAATTACACACTGCCCGCAATCACTGGCATCCAGTAATATGTTGTTAAATTTAGTATCGTTGTGTATAATACGCTGCGGCAATTTGCCTTCTTTTCCCAAATTCAAAATGGTAACCATGCTTTCTGCCCTTTCAACTACAAAAGTTAATTCGGGCAAAACATCTTTAACCCGGTTTTCCGGATCGGCCAGTACCACCTTATTTAGGTTGTCGAGCCGAATGCTGATGTCATGAAAACCGGGGATAGTTTCGCAAATCAGGCCGGCATCCAAATCGGCCAGCAGCAATTGAAATTTGCCAAAGGTTTTTCCCCCTTCATAAGCTTGTTGTTCGGTTAATACCAGGTCATAACTTTTGGTATCCTTCAAAAAACAATACATTCTCCAGTAATTGCCTTCAGCATCACAAAAAAAACTTCGCCCGTCTTTCGTCCAAACCATAGTGAGCACTTCTTTATCGGGGTTTGAGCCTGGTATCTGCGCCAGCTTTTTTTTGAGATGACTGGTTACCCGGTGTATGTTTTCCATAAGCGCGGGCACATTTTCAAACACATGATGATTGATGCGCTGTAGCAGGTACCCGGGCAACGCAGCGTCCTTGTTCGTTACGTGAAAAGTATCATTGATATGGCCCGAACCATAAGGAATAACAGCAGCTATATCTCCCCCGACGGAAAAGTTGGATACTATTTCATAAATCTTGTTGGTCATTTTTTCTTTTTGATCATTTTAAATTCTACGGCTCATCACTGCCCGGTGTACAAAATGCGAAAAGCTACAGGTATCAGTATGCGCACACACTTATATGGTACAAATAGCTACAAACAAATATAAAAATATTTGCGTGCTCGCACACACTTTAATAAAAAATTATTAAATAATTCTTTTATGTAAACAAACGCGCACTATGTAAATAAAGCTTTTTTTTGACAGAGAACCATCGACTGCAACAGCAGGATTAAATGAACTACAGAAATGGGCGGTATAGCAAAACTCCTGCTAAAAGAATCAGCTACTACTTTGGATAAGCATAGGTGTACTGTATTGCCGCCACGGAAATCAGGTTTTAAATTTGAGGTAGCAAGGAACCCGGGGAACAGGGAAATCGATTTTAAAAGTCGATCTTGATCCTAAGGAGCAAAAAAGGTTGAACTATTCGTCTTTCTACGAACATGTAGCCTTACGGGGCAGCTTAAAAGTGTATTATTTTGTAAAGGTCAACCATTTGTAGCTGAAAAAGTTTAAAAGTGATTTCCCTGCGCCGGGAAATAAGCGAACAATCAGATATCTAAGTAAACAGTATCTTCATCATCTGTATAATAATTCATATTTTCCCTGGTCACGATATCCAACGGAAGGTATTTAATAATGGGGACTTCCTTTTTGAACACGAGGTAATCGGTTAGCTGATAAATACCCCAATACCCCTGCCCCTTGGGGTTTTGGTTAATCAGGAAACTAATTGCCCCTTTATTCAGGAAATATAAATTAGCGGGCAGTAAATCGTACCCAATTATTTTGATGTGTTTTATATGACGCTGCTCCAGGTGTTTTGCAATTTCATGTGCCTTGGATGTTGTTACAAAAACACTGGTAATATCGGGCGTGCTATCAATAATATCATCCAGCTGTGTGATGAACAAGACCGGGTTTGACCTATTCAATTCAATCCTTAAAATATTGTACTGATGCTCCAGGTTATTTTGGGCAAAATAATTGCGGAACCCTTGCTCTTTTTTCAAAAGGTGGGCCGCGTTACTTATCTCTTCGTCGATATGTGCGATTAAAACAGAGCAAGGATCGGGCTGGCCGTAATGAATTAGTTTGCCGGCCAAAAAACCGCTTTGATAAGAGTCCTGTCCAATATAACTTAAAGGCTCGCACTCGGCAATTTGGGTGTTAAACAATACAAATGGAATTTCGGCCGCTTTCCACTTCTCAAAAAACGGCAAAGTTTCCCGGTAAAATATCGGGGACAAAATTATACCGTCGGGATTATCTTTGGTTAATTGATTGCCTTGAGTTATAAACGACTCAACATCATAGGGATTAAATACATATTGCTGAACGACGATGCCAAATTGTTTCAAATCCTTCTCGGCTTTTTCAATTCCGGCTTTGGGGGCGTACCAATATGAATCGCTTTTATGATCGGGTATTAAGGCAGCAATCTGATATATTTTGTTTGAGCCTAAGGCCCTCGCCATCAAATTTGGCTCATAATCCATCTCTTCAATGATCTTGAGTATCTTCTCCTCTACTTTTTTTGATACCCGCCCCCGTTTGTGTAATACCCTGTCAACTGTACCTGTAGAAACTTTCGCTTTTTCGGCAATATCTTTAATGCGTACAATTTTATTCTTCATGTTAACCTTTCGTGTAAAAAAGATAGCAAAGGTAATTTAATATAGTTTTTGTCGCATTATCCAGCTATAATTTTGCCGGGGAAATGTATTGAGCATGGCGGCGGCGACATTAAAAAGTAGTGGAAATGTGCGATTCCCGTCTTGAGAGCTACCGTGTGTACACATCTTTAAAACAAAAGAAAATGTCATTTCGAACGAGGTACGAGGAGAAATCCTATACGACATGCATTCAACCATGCAAATTTGCAAGCATGTCGCAGAAGATTTCTCCTCACCCCTCCTCTCAAATCCACCTCTGATTCGTTCGAAATGACATTTTTCTATTTATTGATAAGTTTCCAAAAGATGTGTACACACAGTAGCTCTTGAGAGGGGTGGAGGGGTGTGTTTATGCGCGCGCGATTAAACGCGGAAAGACACACCCCTGCCACCGCGCTTCCCATCCCGCCCCCTCTCGAGAGGGGAGCAAACTACAGCCCTATTTATTCCCCCGCATCCCCTATTTTTTTAGATAAGGCACCAAAGCAACTGCCAGCTTCTGATACCCCTCCTCATTCGGATGCAGGCCATCGCCAAACAAAGATTCATCAATGTTACCGGCATTATTAAGCAATAATATGCCCGGATTAACAAAACGAACACCAGTTTGGGCAGCCAATTTGGCTATTCCTTTATTGAGTAATTGTACCCTTTTTTCCTGCGCCCGCCTTGGCAACAAGCCGGATAACAAAATTCCGGTTTGGGGCTGCCGGGCTTTTACAGCCTGCACCAGCAATTTTAACCCCGCAATTATTTCATCATCAGTATTGGCAGACAGGTTATTGGTGCCTATCATAATCATAACTTTATCGGCCTTAAAGCCATCAAGTTCCTCATGATACACGCGCCATAGCACATTCTCAACCTGGTCCCAACCAAAACCAAAGTTTTTTACCCCTAATGGTTCCAGGTATTTATCCCACGATGCGGTGCCTCTTGCCAAAGGTGCTTTTGGCGTTCCACCCCAGTAATTCAGGATAGAATTACCCAGGAACACAATTTTGGGCTCATCGGTTTTAATGAGCGTCAATATTTCATTATGCCTGTTTCGCCAATCGTAATAGCCATCACGACTTTGTACAACAGGCGCTGTAGTTGAATATATACCCGTTGGCTCGTTAATAATTGCCCGGATGGCTTTTTCATAAGCCCTGGCATATTGCTGCATCCCGGCATCATTGGGGTGTACGCCGTCGACTGTCGAATTAATATCAAACCCTATTTCTTTATTGCTTAACAGGTAAACATTTTTTGCTCCCGCTGCAATCAGCTTTGAATAGGTTTGGTTCAGCACTTTATTTACCCGGTTATAGTCAGTATTCCTGCCGGTATCTAACAAGCCATCTACATTACCCCCGGCATGCTCCACAAGTAGTATTGGTACCAGCGGATGTTTCTGTTTTAAGCCCTGTATTGATGCCAGTAAACGCGTTTCAATTTCCGCGTCAGCAAAACTGGTTAAATTGGGCATACAATCAAGCACGTAAATTTTTGCATCAACCTCGGCCACCAGGTCGATAACCGATTTTTCCAGTCGCCCGGAACCGGAAAAGCCCAGGTTTACCAGCGGGCGGTCAAGCGCACGTTGTAAAATTGCTGTCCATGCCAAACCAGGCCGCGATGCGCAGGCACCCTGCGCTATAGATGTACCATACACAAGCACCGGTTTCTCTTTAGATAAAGGCATAAAACTAAAACTATTACCCGCCGGAACACCTATTTGAAGCCAGGATACGGAATTATATAGTGGCAAAAAAAGCCTGTATTCATAGCTTCGGCCCGGAAAACTGGTGCTCACCTTTATATTGGAGTACCGGTAGATAATGGTATCCATAAAAGTAAAGCTTCCGGGAGCCAGGCACCATTTTCCGTCGGGATCCAGCGCGTAAAGGTCCAAACCGCTTACGCCGGTGGCCGGCATGTGCGACATGGCCAAATCTCCTTTTACCTTATAACGGATAACCAGGTTTGGCGCATCTGTTTTAAACTTAATGTATAAACCGGCACTACTGTGCGATATGTTCCACACATTAGGGTTAAGGCTGCTTTGCGCACGTGCAGGGAACCTGTCATAAGTACCCACCGTTTCTGTTGGCCAGGCCTGCCCCTCTATCACCGCAAAACCGGCTTTAGCCGGATCTTCCCACTTATAGGCTGCTATAGTTTGTGAAAAGGATACGGTATTAAAAAAACAAAAGATCAATAAAGTTACTATCCGGTTCATTAAGGGTGTATGTAAAGGCGATTTAAGGATAAACCCAGGGCTATCGCAGGGCTCATTTGCGCACATATAACTAAACTTTTTATGCCCGACCGACAATATCGATTTGTATAAAAAAACAATTTATTATAGGGCGGGGCTGGCATTTAACACCAACACTTCAAATGGTTTAAGCGTTACGGTATAGGTATCTCCTTTAAACAGCGCCTTCGCTTGCTTGCCGTTAAGTTTAGCGTTGTAAAAAAGGTAGATGTGTTTGCTGTTTACAGGTAATTCAAAAACCTTGGGCACATCAACCTCAAATGTTTTTGCTGTATCCGTGGGATTTCTTAAAGTGAGAATAGCTTTTTTTGGCGACCAGGCTGCAAAACCGTAAACCTCACCTTTTGCCGGATCACCACCTATCCAATGCACATCGGGCATAATATCTGCATTTTGCCGCGACCATTTTATTGCGCTGGCCAGGCAATCCCAATTAGCGGTGTTTAATTTATGGGGATTAATATACAGCTCCTGCAAACTTGTCCCCGATCCAAAAAACGACCAGATTTCGTCAGCGATATCCTTATCGTTCATATCAAATTTGGCGGGCGGGCCATTGTCGGCAACACAAACGCCATGGTACATTAAAGCGCTTATAGGATAGAGCGGGGCACGCTGTACAATATTTTTATACACTTCACCATCGCGATAATTGAGCCACTGCTGCCTGGTATCCCCCTGCCCCTGTGTATTGGTATCCCAGCCGTTTCTCCAAATCACATCGCCATATTTAAGCCAGAAAGGCGATGGCCAGGTGCCTATTGTCATGCTAAAATAAAGGTCTGGTTTCACGGTGCGCAACGATGCCACCAGCTTTAACAGCGATTCCATATCAGTTTGATATTCGGGAGTAGCGCCGGTTGATTGATCTCCGGCCCCTACGCCATCAAATTTAAACATCGAGACGCCATATTTGGTAACAAAGTTAGCCGCTGTTTCTTTAAACCTGCCGGAATAAACAGGCCCGGTGAGGGAGAAACCATGCGAATTAGTTTCAAAAGGGGGATTTTGTTTCCGGCCATACTGCAGCCTCTGCTCCTTTGCCTGCTCGTATCCACCCCATGGCGACATCCAAACCCCAAGCGATGCATGGTATTTATTGGCCAGCGCTTTCATATTATCAAACCCCATCGGGAAATTTGCTTTGCTAATTTGCCATAGTGTTTGATTATCGTCCCAGCCATCATCAAATAAAAAGGCGTTTAAGTTAAGGTGCCGCTTTATGGTAAGGCTATCGCCAAAGGTTTTAATACGATCAAGACAGCCTGCTTCTGTCAGTTTACGATCGGCCCATGATATATCATACCAGGAGTTATAATGAAGCATTTGCCGGTAAGGCACCGCCCTTTCGCGTTGCAGATAATACAGAAATCCCCTGCGCAGCTGGCCTTCGGGAGCAATGCCCCAAACCGTAGAGCCATTTAAATCTAACGTTGGCTCCGGGTGTTCAATATAGCTGCTAACCCAGCCGTTATCGGTGTTGTATTTACTTATAGGAGTTTCAGCTGCAAAAAAGTAATTACCCGATACTATCGGCGAGCCATCTACAACACCCGATGGCTTGATGCCTGTTTCCATTGGAAATTTGATGAGTTTTAATTTGCTTACCTTCAGGGAATCTTTGAGGCTATGAAAACTGAAGGCTTGCCTGATATAGTTGGAATTATCTTTTAAAATAGCTTCCCACGTTACCCGGATACCATGTTTTATGTTGAAAAGTTCTGCAAAAACCTCCACCCCATTTTCTTTTTCTGAAAGTTTAACCGCTTTTGAATTGCCCTTTATGCCAATAATTTTTGGCGGCTCGCTTATTTGAAAATCGGCAGAGTTAATTACTGTGCCACCCTTCAGTTCCACCTCAAACATGGGTGAACCTTTTAAAGCCACCTGCTTGTTGTTTTGGGCAACAAATTCGTTTACCGCAATCGTCTTTTTATCGGCAAGCCATTTTACCGACAAGCAATTGTTTTTTAGAATCAGCGATCCCTTGCCCGACAACGCAACAGCCTTTCCCGGCTTTATACCCGACAGAAAAACATTTTGAGCATTACAAAAACCCGGCAGGGCAATACAAATTAAAAGCAATAGTTTTTTTAGCATGTTTGATAAATTACAGGGAAAATCACAAATAATAATTTTGCGTGTGCGCACACAAATATAGATAGTAATTACTCTATTAAAAACAGGCCACGAGATATCAACCCCATCGAACCATCCAAAAAGATGCAGATAATGCGTTGCCAGCCAAAACAATCGGTTGCGCCATTTTTTGGGATGGGCGGAGCGTCGGCCTGTTTTCAATTAAATCATTTTAAACGGGAAAAAGCTACATACCGCAAATGAAAGATTTAAAACATAGTCCGCTGAATCAAGGGAAACGATCTGGCATAGTCGGGCCAGGAGACGTAGGCGACTTAATCGTCCATCCCCTTTCGATGTAGTTGAAAGCAAACTGGGTTGGCTTTAATAATGTAAGGGGATATTGATTCCGGAAACCTATGACTTTCGTTATCTTTGCCGGCAATTTAATATTTTCATACTGTGATCAATGTAAATAACATTTCCGTTTCATTTGGCGGAACCACCTTGTTTAGCGATGTAACCTTCTCCATAAACGAGAACGACAAGATAGCCCTGATGGGTAAAAATGGTGCGGGCAAATCTACCATCCTCAAGATCATTGCCGATGTAGCCAAACCTACTACCGGTAGTGTAACCGGCCCTAAGGACGCAGTAATAGCTTATTTGCCGCAGCATTTACTTACCCAGGATAAGGTGAGTGTTTTTGAAGAAACCATGAAAGCCTTTGCAGAGGCCAATGAAATGGAAAAGGAACTGGAGGAGTTAAATGTGCAGCTTAATATTCGTACCGATTACGAGAGTGACGACTACATGAAGCTGATTGAAAGAGTATCGGAACTGAGTGAAAAAGTTTATACGGTTGAAGGCACTAACTACGATGCAGAGGTAGAAAAGGTGCTCAAAGGCCTGGGATTTGAACGTAAAGATTTTGCAAGGCAGACCTCTGAATTTTCGGGCGGCTGGCGCATGCGTATCGAGCTGGCCAAAATTTTGCTAAAAAAACCCGATCTTATTTTATTGGATGAGCCAACCAACCACATGGATATCGAAAGTATACAGTGGCTGGAAGATTTCCTGATCAATTCGGCCAAGGCGGTAATGGTGATCTCGCACGACCGTGCTTTTGTGGATAATATTACCAACCGCACCATCGAGGTAACCATGGGCCGGATATATGACTATAAAGCCAAATACAGCCATTACCTACAGTTACGTGCCGACCGTCGTGTACATCAATTGAAAGCTTACGAGGAGCAGCAGCGTTTCATTGCCGATAACCAGGAATTTATTGACCGCTTTAGGGGCACCTACTCTAAAACGTTGCAAGTGCAATCGCGGGTAAAAATGCTTGAAAAACTTGAAGTTATTGAGATAGATGAAGTAGACACATCAGCCTTGCGGTTGAAATTCCCGCCTTCGCCACGTTCCGGTCAATACCCGGTAATGGTAGAAGACCTGACCAAAACCTACGGCGATCATGTGGTATTCAAAAACGCATCGATGGTAATAGAGCGCGGAGAAAAAGTAGCTTTTGTTGGTAAAAACGGCGAAGGTAAATCTACCATGATCAAAGCCATCATGAACGAGATTGATTTTGAAGGAAGTTTAAAGGTAGGCCATAATGCCAGGATCGGGTACTTTGCCCAAAATCAGGCCGCATTGCTTGATGAAAAATTAACGGTATTTGAAACAATTGATCAAATCCCGTTAAGCGATAACAGCCTTAAAATCAAAGATCTTTTAGGTGCGTTCATGTTCAGCGGTGATGATACCACTAAAAAAGTCAAGGTACTTTCCGGGGGCGAAAAAACCCGTTTAGCAATGATTAAATTACTGTTAGAACCCGTGAATTTGTTAATACTGGATGAGCCCACCAACCACCTGGATATGAAGACAAAAGACATTATTAAAGATGCACTCCGGGATTTTGACGGCACCTTGATCCTGGTATCTCACGATCGGGATTTCTTAGACGGACTGGTGAAAAAAGTATTTGAGTTTGGCCATAAGCGGGTACGCGAGCACTTTGAAGATATCAAAGGATTTTTAGCCTACAAAAAGATGGATAGTTTAAAAGAGATAGAACAGCGCTAAAAAACCATTTTTTCGGATTAAACAGGCATCATCCTGCCTGTTTAATCCGCTTTCTTCCATCCCTTAACGCCTTTACGAATCTCCGTAACAGTACTTTAACTGCTGTAAAGCACAACCCAAAGTTTTCGGGCCGCCGTGTGTTTCAATCACCATAAAACTTAGTGCTTTTGCTTGCTTTCGCGTTCATCGGCGTTACTGGCAAATATTGTCTGCACCTACTTATTCCAAAAGGCCCCCACACGCCATTTCAGGTAACCCGGCCGGTAACGGTTCCCTTCAAAAAAGCCCGCGAAACCTGTTCATAAAGGGCATTGATTGCGTGCGAAACAATAACATACAACACTAACCGCGCAACATCAAATACTAACAAATTAGTTACATTACTAATTTATTAGTTGTAATACTAATAAATTAGTATTACATTTGTTTATAACAGTAAATCGATGCAAAAATTAGCTAAACGGGAAGAACAAATCATGCAGGCCGTATGGAACCTGGATAAAGCATTCATTAAAGAGATTATACAGGAGCTGCCCGAGCCAAAGCCCCACTATAACTCGGTAGCTACCATAGTAAAAATACTGGAAGAAAAAGGCTTTTTAGCACATGATAGCGTAGGCAATATTTTTCAGTATTACCCGGCAATTGCCAAAGAAGAATATCAAAAACACGCCATGAAAGATGTGGTAAGCCAGTATTTTGATAATTCCTATTCGCGCATGCTGGCTTTTTTTGCCAAAGAGCAAAAACTTACCGAGGAAGAATTGAACGACATTATAGAAATCATTAAATCGAATAAAAAATGATACCCTACCTGTTGCATGTAGCATTGCTCATAACAATTTGCCTGTTGTTTTATAAGCTGTTTTTACAACGGGAAACTTTTTATAACCTTAACCGATGGGTACTGCTCATCTGCTTACCGCTCTCCTTTTTGCTCCCGCTTATACACGTTCCGCAGCAATGGTCGGCAAGGGCGGCTGAACCGCAAAATATTGTCAGTACTGATGAATTACCGAGGGTTGATTTGCCGGCAAAAGCCTTTCCGTCCGTTAAAGCAATAATACCCAGGCTGTCAAAACCCGGTTCGAAACCGGCGACTATACCAAAGCCGGCCGTGGCACCCCTGGCAAAACCGTTAACTACAATCGCATTGCATTTTACCTTGGCTGATATCATGCACTGGCTATTTATTATTTATGTAGCCGGTGTGGCGGTATTTACTTTAAACCTGCTTGTTCAGCTTATTTACACGCTTTACATGGCCTATGCCCGCCCGGTAATTATTGACGGTCCTTATCGTATTGTTGAACTTGCCGGCGATAAGGTACCCTGCTCCTTCCTGAATAACATATTTATCAATCCCGAAAAGTACGATTGGGACACCTATAACCAAATTTTAGTTCATGAAAAAGTGCATGCCCGCCAACTGCATAGCATTGATATTTTATTGGCCGAATTGGTTATCGTACTACAGTGGTTTAACCCTTTTGCCTGGTGGTACCGTACAGAAATGGAAAATAACCTGGAGTATCTTACCGATGAAGCGGTTACCAGCAAACACAATATTGATCGCTCGTTATACCAATTAAGTCTGCTTAAGGTATCGGCCCCTCACCTATCGCTCAGGATTGCTACCAATTACAACCAGTCGATACTCAAAAAACGCATCATGATGATGAGTATTAAAAAATCAAACCTGCATACGCTGTGGAAGTATTTTTTACTGGTGCCTTTATTCGCCGGGCTAACTTGTATCCTTAACCAGCCTGCTACTGGAAAAAACAGGTTGCTGAGTAAAGGGATGGGTACCGGTATTATTCCCGATTCCTTATACAAGGGCGATATCGTGGGTTTTTGGTATGCCAACAAAGAGGGTAATGTACTCAACATGGATATGAAGATAGTGATCAAAAAGCAGGATTGGAGCTATAACGGCTTCGTTTTCCCGGTGAGCGCGTTTTCATCACTACCGCTGAAAAAGCAAAGCGATTTTTATGTAAAACGCGATGCGGGTACTATATTGTTTAATGGCAAGTTTGAGGGCGACCAGGGACTTGGCCGGTTTAAAATGACGTTTAATAAAACTTACCTTGAGCATTTACAAAAAGCCGGTGTAAAAAACACCAATGAGGATGCCCTTATTGGCCTGGTGGTAAACGATGTAAAAGAGGATTATATCAACTTACTGATAGATAACGGATTTAAGGACTTAACCGCCGAACAACTATCTATGTTGGCCTTATTTAAAGTAACGCCTTCAGAAATAAAATTCTGGGGGCATTCGGGCTTCAAAAATCTAACTGCTCATGATTTGCAGCGGGCAAAATTAGCCAATATGGATAGCAGTTACGTTAGCCAAATAAAGAAAGCCGGCTATCCCGACATTACTTTTAATGAACTATGCCTGCTTAAATCGGACAGCATAACAGCCGACTACATTAAGGGCCTTACCAGGGCAAAATTAGCCGCCAGGGTACCAGGCGATACTACCGGAACGGTAATACCCGTAAGTATAATTTCAACAGCCAAATACATGCATGTTGATAGCGCCTACCTGCGGGCACTGGCCGGCTTTGGATATGATTTAACAGCATCGCAACTTCACTCATTCAAAAACTTCAACATAACGCCCGAATATATTACCGGACTGCAAAATTCAGGCTATAGCAATATACCGGCAAGCACACTGCTAAGCTTAAAAATTTCAAAAATAACACCCGAATATATCAAAGGCTTTCATGATGTGGGGTACAACAACATCCCGTTAAATGCCTTAACGCTTTTTAAATCACAGGGTATCACACCCGATTTGGTTATGGGTTATAAAACAATGGGTTACATCAATATTGAGCCCACCACATTGGTGCAGCTTAAGGTAAAAGAAATAACTCCCGGATTTATTAAAGGCTTTAGCGATCTCGGGTTTAAAAACATACCCTTAACCCAGCTTTTTGTACTTAAAAACGCTGGCGTAACCCCCGCCTATGTAACATCAATGAAGCAAAAAGGATTAAACTCAAAAGACATTCAAAAGTATATAACCTTAAAAAACTCATTCAATTAATAATAAACCTATGAAACACAACCTTATAACCTTATTTTTTTTAGCTTTTATCTGCTTTGAAGTAAAGTCGCAAACGGCTTTAACAGGTAGCCAGGCCTATAACAATGCGCAAAACCTGCGTGCAAAAGCCCGTAAATTTTACGAAAAGGATAATCCTACCAAAGCTGAGTGCGATAGCGGCCTGGCTATTTTAAATACAGCGGTAAATTTCCTGGACAAGCCCGAGGTGATAGAACTTGCCCAGGATAATTTATACTTAAAAGGTCGTAAAAGTGATGTTTATTACGATATGATATTGTGCTATACCCTAAGTAAACAGTATGAAAAGGCTTTGGACATATTTGACAAAATGGGAAACGAAGGCGATTACTACCGTATCGATTTTTATGAAACCGACTCGCTGTTCATACCCATGCGATCGAACCCCAGGTTTCAATCGGCACTAAGCAGGCTTAAACTTAGGCAGGCGCTTTGGAAAGACGAATCTTTAAAAACGCCCTACAAGGAAAACATATCGGATGCTGAAAAAACAGCGGGATTATCGCTGCTATGGTCGCAGGCAAAATACAATTTCGTCAATTTTGACCACGCTGCGATAGATTGGGACAAAACTTATCTTGATTACCTTCCGCTGGTAAAAAACACTACATCAACCGCGCAATATTATAAAGTACTGCAACAGTTTTATGCACAACTTAAAGACGGGCATACCAATGTATATGTACCAAAAGAATTATCGGCCGAATTTTACACCCGCCCGCCATTCAGAACCGAACTGATTGAAGGCAGGGTATTTGTAAGCCAGGTTTTTAGCGACAGCTTAAAAACCCTGGGCATTACCCCCGGCACCGAAGTATTGAGTATAGATGGCATCCCGGTTACAACCTACGGCAAAACGCAGGTTGCGCCTTACCAAAGCAGCTCGACCCCGCAGGACCTGGATGTACGCACCTATACCTACGCCTTATTGGCGGGCCCGGCCACTAAAGCCCTGCATTTACAACTACGCAACAGCGCCGGAAAAACCTGGCAACAGGATATTGCCCGCACCGGGTACCACGATGTAAAAAATGCTTTGCCATCGCTGGAGTATAGGCGCATAGGGCAAATTGGCTATTTAACGGTAAACAATTTTGAAGATGAAAAGATAATGAAGCAGTTTGATTCATTATTTACCCAGATAGCTGCCACAAAGGGGCTTATCATCGATATCAGGAATAATGGTGGCGGCAGTAGTGGCATTGGTTACCATATTATTTCGTCGTTAACCAACAAGCCATTTCAAAGTTCATACTCAAAAGTATTAAGGTATATGCCTACTATTAACGGCATCCAATGGCACGAAAACATGTCCGGCGAGTGGGATGCCAATGGCAAACAATATTATGATAAGCCGGTGGTAGTATTGATAAGCGCCCGCACGTTTTCGGCAGCCGAAGATTTTACCGTGGCTTTTGATTACATGAAACGCGGCCGGCTTATTGGGCAAACTACCGGTGGCAGCACAGGCCAGCCTTTTGGCTTTAGCCTGCCAGGCGGCGGATCGGCACGCGTATGCGGCAAACACGATGCCTACCCCGATGGGAAAGAGTTTGTGGGCGTAGGCATTGCACCTAATGTGGCCATAACCAAAACCATTAAAGACCTATGGAAAGGTACCGACGCCGCATTGGAAAAGGCTTTGCAATTGCTGAATAAGTAAAGACATGTTAATATATAACGGCCTCTTGCTACGGTAAACGATAGCAAGAGGCCGTTAATACAATAGTACAAAAACTATAGACTGGATATTATAATAGACGTAGTCAAGGCTCGGTTGCCCTCAACTTTAAATAACTTATAATGAGAATGATATATTATAGAGAACTAAAGTTTTTGTAAATCTTTAATAGAAAGCCCGGTGGCAAGCTAATTACGATTAACCGGCGTACAATAGGGAGTGGTATTTTTAAATGTTTATAGCGGTTTCTAAAGCTTTTCAATTTCCCCAGCCGAAAGCCCGGTGAACTTTTCGATCTGGGCAACAGCCATGCCTTCTTTTTTCATTTCACGGGCAATAGTTTGCTTTCCTTTTTTTTCGCCTTTTTTTTCGCCTTTTTTCTCAGCTCTATCCAATAAAAGTTCTTCAATGCCCATGGTGTTGCTCCTTTCTGTTAAAATTTCTACCTCTTGCTCAAATTTAGCATTTATATCCTGATTTTCAAAGCGTATGTAATACCTTAAAAAATTCATCAGTACCCTTATCTTTCCTTTCGCTATCTGCTTAGCCAGCAATAGCCTGGTGAGGTTAAGCTTTAAGTTCAGCAGCAATTCGTCACGTTCCCGGCTGCTTTTCAGGTCTTTGCCAACAAGTGCTGCCTTTGCTGTGAGCACAACCAGGGCAAAAGGGTTATCACTGGCTTTCAGCACCTTATCGCTTTGGCTGGCTATTTTGTAGGTGTTAAACGTGTAACGTAAGCTGGTGCCCATAAAGTCTATGGCAAAATGGCTTGGTCTTTCTTTTGTATTGGCTTCGGTAAATATGGCGTAGGCAACTATTGGTTTTTGATACTTATCCAGTATCCTGTAAAAATAAGTGTACATGCGGCTGGCAAAATCTTTTTGATACTGGCCCTGCACTTCCACATGCACCAAAATCCATTCTTCTTTGCCTGCTTTAGTAAATACTTTAACCAGCTTATCTATCACCTTTGGCGAGTACTCGTCGTTTTCGGGCGGAAAAACCTGTTCCAGCTCTTTATCCAGAAACTCAAATCCTTTATCAAAGTCGAAAATCTCCGTGGCTTCAGGACTAAGAAAGCATAGGAAATCGTCAAAAACATCTTCCAAAATCCCTTTCCAAAGGATGTCGTCTTTTCTTCTCATCAAACAATAATAAAGAAATATTTACCAGTAAAAAAAGAGTTGACGGCAATAAAATCGAACATTTGTTGTGATCTACCTCAACCCTGTTTCCGCTTACTACTCAAATATTTCCTTATCGGGATGTCGTAAGCCACCATGGCCAGGTAGCCCATGCCAACCAGTAATATTACACCTGCAATAACTATATAAACAATTTGGCTGGTTGGCGGCTTGTGGCTTATTACATAATTACCAAAAAACCAGATACCCACATAATGGGTCATATACAATGGGTAAGAAATATTACCCGAAAAGTTGCAGAGTTTTTTAAGGCCTCCCGAAAGCGTGGCACCTGCCCCTAAAGCAATAAGCAGCGGAAAATAAAAAAGTACCACAAGCAATTGGGCAAGCCAGTTCCATTTACTATGTGGCATCATTAATGCCGCTAACAGTAACAAGGCAAGCCCAATAAAGCCAAGCTTGTTTTTGATAATGAAGTTAAACCGGTATACAAGCAGCCCGGCTGTAAACGAATAAAAAATGCGGGCACCCCCTTCCCAAAAGTTTTCGCCGGCCCAGCCGCCCGATAATATCTTGGCATGGAACGCAACAAAACTCAGCGCTGCCGCGGCTATAACCAGCAATACAACCAAATACTTACGTGCAAGCCTGTAAAGCACAAACGCATAAACAATATTGGCTATATACTCCCAAAATAACGACCATGCCGGTGCGTTAAAACTAAACAGGTTAAAATACCGCTCCTGCATGGCCGGGAACGGGATAAGCAGCATCGAGCTTACAAATATCAACGCCAGCCGGCCAACACTGTAAGCCTCCGGGTGACCGCCAAACGGATCAACAAGAAAACCAATAAGGCCCAACACCGAACCTAAAATAACCAACGGGTGCAGCCTGATAATCCTCGATTTAAAAAACTCCAGCACGCCCATTTTACCAATCCGGTCATCATAAGCATAACCTATGACGAAGCCTGACAGGCAGAAAAAAAAGTCGACAGCGAGGAAGCCGTGGCCGATAAAGTTTACATCGTAACTTGGAAAAAGGAACTCGGTAAAATGAAATACCACTACCGCCAAAGCGGCAACGCCACGTAGGCCGTCCAGAATTTCGAAGTGTTGTTTGGTTTTTAAATTTACAGGAATAGTGCTCATGAATAATTATTGCGACGGCCATTGGTTACAGCGCTTTTTAAAAATTATATGTGATGTTCAAGAATACCGATTAATATCAAACCCGGCAAATATTCGGCGGCGTTTTTAACCATCTTATAAAAAGCAAAATCCCGGATGGTAGCCCGTCCGGGATTTTGCGATGCTTTGTATTTACTATTGTTTAGCTATCCTGTACATTTTGCCATTATCAGTTACGCCGTACAACGCGCCGTCTTTACCGGTGGCAAGCGACCGCCAGCGTTCGCGTTTATCTTTAAACAGGCGCTCCTCGCCTACTACTTTATTATCTTTAATAACCAGGCGTGCAATGTGCGATCCGCTGAGGGCGGCTACAAAAAGGTTACCCTTCCATTCCGGTATCATATCGCCGGTGTAAAAAGTTATACCGCAGGGCGATATAACAGGGTCCCAGTAATAAATGGGCTGGGTTATCCCCTCTTTTTGCTGGATGCCATCACCAACTTTTTCGCCGCTGTATTCAATACCATAGGTAACCACAGGCCAGCCGTAGTTATTGCCCGGACGGATAATATTGATCTCGTCGCCGCCGCGCGGACCAAACTCATCTTCCCATAGTTCGCCGGTTGCCGGATTCCAGGCCATCCCTTCGGGGTTACGGAAACCGTAGGCATAAATTTCGGGCAGGGCATTTGGGGTATTGGCGAAGGGGCCACCCGGCACCGCCTTACCATCTTTGGTTAAGTGCAGTACTTTACCAATAGCAGCGCTCAAGTCCTGCGCTTTCATGCGTATATCGCCACCCGAGCGTTCACCGGTGCTTACAAACAAGTTGCCTTGCTTATCAAACAAAATGCGGCTGCCGTACTGTAAAGCACCCCTGTAAGCGGGCTTTGCACGGTATATCACTTCAATATGCTCTACCTGTGTTTCATCTGCCGATAATTTACCTTTAGCTACCGCCAGTACGTTGCCTTCTGGGGTTACTTCGGCATAATCCCAAAATATCATCCGGTTAGTTTTAAAATCAGGATCGATGTTAACATCCAGCAAACCGCCCTGCCCTTGTGCCAATACAGCAGGTAAATTACTTATCGTTTTATCAGCCTGCCCATCAGCTTTTAAAATACGCATAGTACCACCCTTTTGGGTTATCAAAAAGCGACCGTCGGGCAATACACAAAGCGCCCAGGGCTGCTTTAATTCGCTATTAATAACCGTTGCGGTTACCGCCATTTTGGTTTTAACGCCTGTGATGCGCGTTTGGCCGGGGAAGGCTGATTTATAATCGCTGTTGGGCTTAATGGTTTCAACAGGTGCACCTTTGCCCGTATCGGCAACCGCCGTTTGTTGCGGGGCCGCATGGCAGGCAGCTATCCCAGCTGTTAACGACAGGCTTAAAATGAATGTTTTACAGTTTTTAGGCAGCATGAATTTGGTTAATAAATGTTTATAATACATTAATAGCTAAAACTACAAATTGGTTTTGAGGATAGCCTGCATACGCTGTAAAAATATTATGACACGCCACTGTGGCCTATTGTTTCTTAACCCTTCACCTAAAACTTAATCCCTTACCCCTTGTTGTACTTTGCATGAATCGGCTGCTACAAAAACTCGAAAAAATTGGTCGCGACCCAAAAGTTACTGCAAAGGCAGTTGGCTTACGCTATGTCTCAGATTCAACCCCGGGCTATACCCGTAAAAAAGCGGGCAAAGGCTGGAGTTATTATGATGCCGGTGGCGCGCTGGTAAAGGACAAGGAATTGATTACCCGTTTTGCCAAACTGGTTATCCCACCTGCTTACACCAAAGTATGGATCTCGCCTTATGAAAACGGGCACCTGCAGTTTACCGGCACCGATGCAGCCGGGCGTAAACAATACCGCTACCACGCCGGCTGGAACCAAATCCGCAATCAGAGTAAATACCACCGCCTGCAAACCTTTGCCGAACACCTGCCTGCCATACGTGCCCAGGTAGATAAAGACCTGGCCCGCCACAACCTGGATCATGAAAAAGTTGTGGCACTGGTGGTACGCCTGATGGAGCTGACCAGCATTCGCGTAGGAAATGAATCGTACAAAAAGCTTTACGGTTCGTTTGGGCTAACCACACTGCTTAACAAGCATGTGGCCATTGAGGGATCAAAAATTAAGTTTGAATTTAAGGGCAAAAAAGGTGTTTTCCATAAAATAGCCTTGCAAAGCAGGCGCCTGGCCAACCTGGTAAAGCAATGCCGGGATATACCGGGCAAAGAACTTTTTCAGTATTACAAACCCGATGGTGAACGGTGCAGTATCGGCTCGGGCGATATTAACGATTACCTGAAAGGCATTACCGGCGAAGATTTTACCGCCAAAGATTTTCGCACCTGGAGCGGCAGCGTAAGCGCCCTTTACGCCTTTAAAGAGGCCGGCGAGTTTCAAAACATTACCGAATGCAAAAAGAAAATTGTAAGCGTATTGGATGAGGTAGCTATTAACCTTGGCAATACCCGCACGGTTTGTAAAAAATACTACGTGCACCCAACGGTAATAAAAAGCTACGAGGAAGGCACCATATTTAAATATATTGATAAAATTGACGGGCACGAAGACGTAAAAGCGGCGGAGTTAAATATTGCAGAGCAGGCATTGCTAAAGTTATTAGAAACAGAAAAACTCGCTATCGCGAGTTGATTTGGGGTTGATTGGGTTAGATTGAGTTGATCAGGTGAATGGTTGATTGAGTTTAATTAACCATTCACCTCGTGATAAATAAAGAACTACTACTATTAACTGATCTTATAACTTAATCAACGTAATTCAACCCAATCAACCACTCACTTTTTCTTAAGCTCAATAACAATCACACCTTGTTTAGCTTTTTCGCCATATTTTTTATCGGTGGCGGCATCGTTTTTAAGCACGCTTATATTTTTGATATTACTTTGGTCTACCTTTTTAAACTCGGCCTGGGTAACCTCTTTGCCGTCTACCAAAATCAGCGGGCTTGCTTTATCGTCATTCCGGGGACGGATCCGCAAAATTTTAGTAGCGGTGGCACTTATTCCATTTCTGCTATCAACCATAGTTATCGGGTCACCGTTGGCTGTCATCATCACAATGGTATCCATTGGTGTGGTACCATTTAAGGTAATTGCATTACCTTTTACAACTATATTTTTGCGAAGTGACTTACTGCTCCAGCCGGTAACCGTTGTAGCGCCCGAAGCCGCACTGCCCGATATCCTTTTGGTGGCTCTTACACTACTTACCCCTGTGCCGGTTACCGTGATGGGTTCCGCATCGTCGATTTCATCTGCTGTGCCTACAACAACTTCATCTATCTTCAGATTAGATTTAATTGCCTTTGTGGATTTAGCAGACACGGTTACTTTGCTGAGGCCTTTTACCTTACCTACTACTATAGGATCGGCAGAGTTAACGGAGTAAGTGTAATAAACATGCTTTGTTTTGCCGTTTGCATCTTTTAAAGTATCACCGGCAATTTTCATATCCCTTATAAAAACTTTACCAACGCGGCCTTTTGTATGAGCGGGGCTAAAATCCATTACTGTAGCAAACCCGGCATCTGTCGTGCTTTTAAATTTATCCAGTTTTTCTTTAAATTTTAAGCCCTCGGCCGAGTTTTTTGTGGTAATAAATACCAGCCCTACGTTATCAGCTACTTTATCATCAACAAGCTGTACAGCATCGCTGTTTTTAAATACGTTAACGCTAAGTATATCGTCGGGGTTTACATTTTTGATGTCGCCCTTTTTACCGTTAATATAATATACAACCGAGTCGTTCCCATTGATGTGGATAGCAAAAGCCCGTTTGGTGGTATCGGCGTTTACCATATCTTTTAAAATAAAATTCACTTTGGTATTTACATGCTCAATAGCGCCCTTATTAACGCTGTTTACCTTTATTTTACCTGCGCCTGCCAATTGTGCTATTTTTTCTCTCAGGGCTTTACCGGCAACCGAATTTTTCCTTGTTGCAAAGGCCACTGCATGGTTGCCATCGCCGGCATTAAAATACTTTTTGGCATCAGTTGCTGTAAGGTAATCTATACTTTCGGTATCATCGGCAAAGCTATTGGCATTTGATACCTGTACCCCATCCAGGTAAAATACAGGGCTGGCGTTGCCATCATCAGCTTTACCCTTAGCTGTGTTTGCAGGGGTTTTATTCTCATCCTTACCTGGCAAAATCAGTTTTATGGTAGCAGCCAGCTTATTGATGCCTACAGCATTACCTACATTATTTGATAATATGGTTATAGATTTAAAGGCGGCGCTTTTTTTAACAAAATCGGCTTTTGAAATACTAAAAACCAATAACAGGCCAACAACAACCGGCACCATGAACACGTACCGGGTTAGGGTTATTTTTGAAGATCGTTTGGCGTTCATCATGATGATACGTTTTTTAATGGTTGATAAATTGAAATGGTTTACAATGCCAGGTTGGGTGTTATTAAAACTTACCGATACCAGGCTATACTGGTAAGTTTTGCTATCGATGCCTTTTTTAAGGATCTTTTGATCGGTTATAAACTCTATATTTTCGCGGATGGCTTTTTTCATCAGCCAAATGCCCGGGTTAAACCAGTAAAAAATGCTGCTTAGTTCGGCCAGCAGAATATCGGCCGTGTGCCATTGGTTTACGTGCACCTGCTCGTGCAATAAAATTGCCTTTAAATCGGCGGGCTCATGGTTGGCCGGGTTCACAAATATGCTTTGCCAGAATGAGAATGGCGCGGCATCCTTATCTATCAGCCTTACCTGGTGGTTACCAATGGTAGCGGGCTTTGAGTTTTTATACAGTCGGTACAACGAAAACAACTGCACAAACAAGCGAATACTCAACAGTGCCGCCCCTAACCAGAATACCGATTCGATGTAAAACCAGTAATGGGGCTTATCGACTGTTTTTGCCAGGGCTTGCGCGGGCGCCTGCCAGTTTATTGCAACCTGCTGAACCGGCCGCGCTAATTGCTGGTGCCGCTGTATAAAATCCGACAGATTTATTTGCGGGTATATGCTGGCAAACAATATAGCTGCAAGCAGGTAAACGCGGTTAAGGGTATAAAAAGTAAGGTGCCTTAATACCAGGTAATAACCGGCGCAAAACAATAACAGGGCAATATTTACTTTAAGCAAAAAAACAAACAGTGCTGGCATGGCTTTAGGGTTTATTGTTTTTCAATCAGTTTAATGATCTCTTGCAGGTCTTTAGCGCTTAGCTTTTTATCCTTAGCGAAAAAGGTTACCAGGTCTTTGTAGGAGTTCTGGAAGTAATCGTTCACAAAACCACTCATAAAACGCTTTTTGTATTCCTCCTCTTTTATGGCTGCGCTATAGCGCAGGGAATTGCCCATTTTTTCACTGTGTAAAAAGCCTTTTCGCTCCAGGTTTTTTATGGTTGATGCCAGCGTGGTATACGGTGGCTTGGGTTCCTCCATCTGGTCAAGAAAATCTTTTATAAAACCCACCTCGCATTGCCATACCGCCTGCATGGCTTCTTCCTCTTGTTTTGATAATTTCTCCATTGTTAATTACGATTATTTCGTAAAACTACGAATAGTTCGTAAATAACAAAATTATTTAACAAAAATTAACAGAAACTTCAAGCCTCACCCTGCCCTCTCCAAAGGAGAGGGTTCTGAAAAAGGAAAGCCCCGTGATGTTTTTAACACTACGAGGCTAACAAATGTGCAAATCAAAAGTCCTCTCCTTTGGAGAGGATTTAGGTGAGGCTCTTAATCTATCTTAATCCCCTTATAATATTCCGCCGCCTTATAATCMTTACGTAATGGGAAACCATCCCAGTCATCAGGTAATAAAATGCGGCGCAGGTCGGGATGGTTGGTAAAAAAGATGCCCAACAGGTCATAAGCTTCGCGTTCGTGCCAGTCGGCAGTGCGGTATATGGCGGTGATGCTTTTAAATTCGGGGAGTAGGTCGCTTTCCCTGTCGTGGGGCTTGCTTATCTTTAGTGTAAGCTGCGTTTTATACGGAATAGATGCGAGGTGATAAACCACACCGTAACGGTTGGCCTCATCGTTATAGTGCAGTCCGCTGATGCTCGATAAAAAATCGAAGTATGTTTTGGGGTTATTACGTAGCTCCAGGCACACCCGGTCAATATCGTCGGGGTTAATTATCAAGGCAGGCTGCAGGCCGCCGGTTTCTTCGCCGGCAATAACAGCCTCGCCAAATTTTTGGATAAGTAATAATTTAATGTCGTTAAACATCATGGGGCCAAACGTACTTTTTTCCAGGTTTTTTTATCAGTTTTCTTGTAAAGGATACGGTCATGCAGCCTGCTTGGCCTGCCCTGCCAAAACTCTACCAGTTGCGGCTTTAAAATGTATCCACCCCAATATGATGGCTTCGGAATTTCCTTACCTTCATATTCGGCTGTAAGCTGGGCTTGTTTTTCTTCCAGTACTTTCCGGTCTTCAATTTCCTGGCTTTGCGGCGATACCAATGCACCAATCTGGCTGTCTACAGGGCGCGAGTGAAAATACCGTTCAGATTCCTCTTTGCTCAGTTTCTCCAATGTACCCTCAATGCGCACCTGGCGTTCCAGCTCGCCCCAAAAAAAGGTAATGGCGCCATGCGGGTTTTTAGTTATCTCTTTACCCTTGCGGCTCAGGTAATTGGTATAAAACATAAAACCCTCTTTATTAATACCTTTCAGCAAAACAATACGGGCCGATGGCTTTCCGTTTGTGGTTGCCGTAGCCAGGGTCATGGCGTTAGGCTCGGGCAATTTTGCGGCCAGTGCTTCGTTAAACCATTGTTCAAACTGGTTCATCGGGTCGGCCTTGGTGCTGTTTTCCAATAAAGTAGCGGCAGAATATTCCTGCCTTAAATTTTGTAGTTGCTGCTCGTCCATTTGTGCAAACTTACTAATTAATTAATCCGTATATATTGATATATTTTCATTTTCATATTTGAACATATTTTTACTATGCTTGTTGTGTCATTTAAATTTAAACCTGTATGTTAAGTACCATATCGGCAGCAGCCGGACGCCTGCTTATTTCTGAACCCTTTATGATGGACCCGAACTTTAAAAGATCGGTCATTATCCTCACAGAATTTTCTGCCGATGGTGCCATGGGCTTTATTTTAAACCACCAGGGCGAATATATGCTTGGCGATGTGCTGCCCGATGTATCGTACTCCGAAATGCCAGTGTATGAAGGCGGACCGGTAGGCAAAAACACCCTGCACTTTATCCACCGGGTACCCGAAAAAATTGATGGCGGTATCGAAATTGCTTCGGGCGTATACTGGGGCGGCGATTTTGAGCAAATAAAAAAGCTGGTGAGCAACTACCAGCTTAACGAAACCGAAATAAAGTTTTTTGCAGGCTACTCCGGCTGGACAGCCCAGCAGCTCGACGAAGAAATTGCCGCCGACAGCTGGATAGTAACCGACAAGTTTGCCCCCGAAACCCTCTTTGAAGGCGAAGAGCACAACCTGTGGAAAGACGTGATCAAAGGCCTTGGCAATCGCTACGCGCATATAGCCAACTTCCCCGAAAATCCGGCGTTGAATTAGTTTTTGCAGTAGGCGGTTTGCAGTATGCAGTGGGCAGCTTGCGGTATGCAGTTTTAAGTTTGCAGGAGTTTGCCGGGCAATCCCGCTGGTAGAAGCGGGCCGGGCTGTATGCTCATACGCCTGCAGGCATTACGCACATTGGCCGGTATCCGCGCCCATCCCTATTGCGGTTGTCTGAATCAGAATTTTCAGAATTTGAGAATAGGCAGAATGTGGTCTGTGCCAGATTAATATTTTTTGTCTGAACCCGAATTTATCGAATTAAAGAATTACCAGAATTTAAAAAGCCAATTCGAGAAATTCTAAAAATTCGTTTAATTCGAGTACAGACACATCCTCAAATAATTCTTTCCTCTGCACATTCGCAGCCCTTTCAACCAAAAGCTACAAACGTAATGAATTGCCAGTCGCGTTACACCGGCATTTGCTGTTTGTCTTGGCTCTTGACTCTTGATTCTCTTCTACCCCTCCATTTCCCTTGCCGATTCTTCTACCTTTTTCTTCAGGTCTTCTTTAAAGTCGATAAGGTTTTTAACAAGGTATTCGTCGGCAGTCGATAGGATCTGGGCGGCAAGTATGCCTGCATTTTTGGCTGCATTAAGGGCTACAGTTGCAACAGGGATTCCGTTTGGCATCTGGAGTATCGAAAGTATCGAATCCCAGCCGTCAATAGAGTTGCTTGATTTTACAGGCACGCCAATAACCGGCAAATGTGTTAATGATGCCACCATGCCAGGCAAATGCGCAGCGCCACCGGCACCGGCAATAATCACCTTAATACCCCTGTCGGCAGCGGCACGGGCGTAGCTAAACATCCTATCCGGTGTGCGGTGTGCCGATACTACCGTAATTTCGTATTCAACACCTAATTCTTTTAATACATCGGCGGCATCCTGCATAATATGCAAATCAGATTTGCTGCCCATAATGATGGCTACTTTTGGTTGGCTCATGTTGTTGTTATTGTATATATATTTTTAGCACCGTCATTGCAAGGCAATTATGCAAAGTAAAAAGATTTCCCGCTTTGCAACAACGCGTTATTTATCCATTGTTTTTTCGTGAACTATTCTTCTTATCAAAAATACTATACCAAGGCCAATCAAAATTGGGATGCATAAAAACATCAGGTAATGCGTCACTTTCCCCCACTTGTAGTCCAAAGAAGACATATCTTGCCGGGCATGCCATGTATTTAAAACTTTAAACCCGTCAAAAAACACCTTGAAATTCTTATCAGTAGCCGGCAATAAATTGGAACAAGATATTGAGCATATTGCCAGGGAATCATTTAAACATACCACACGTTGATATATATAGGTATCGTACCCGTTATAATGTGCTTTATAACCAAACTCAACTGCGTCGAGTCCGCTGATTTTTATTTTATTTTTATAAAACGTTTTGCTGTTGGTTCTTTTTAATGCACCCCTTATGTAGTTGTTGTAAACTGAGTCGACATTATCATTTTTAAACAGATCCAATAGTCCTCCTTCTGCGTCTGCTATCACCCCTGTATACGTCACCCCATTATGGTTAACCATGTAAACGTTTACACCACTTACCCTTTCTAATGCAGGGCTATCCGGCAACATTACTCTCGCTATCCCTCCAAGCCTTTGCTTATAAGGGTATTGAGCAAAGGTAACCGTAGCAATACAGCCAACAAGAATAGTTAGTACAATTATTTTAATGTTCATGATAAGAGGTTTTAGCACCGTCATTGCGAAGCACGAAGCAATCTCCTGATTTGCGCCGCAATTATGCAAAGTAAAAAAATTTACCGCTTTGCGATGGGGCGCTATCTATCTTTATGTTTCTTATAAAATATTCTTCTGATCAAAAACACTATCCCAAGACCGATTAAAACCGGGATACACAAGAACATCAAAAAACCTATTACCTTCCCTGTTTTGTACGCCAGGTTAGCAGAAACATCCTGTCGGGCCCCGCTGGCATTCAGAACTCTAAACCCGTCAAAAAACACTTTCAGATTCTTGTCTGTATTTGATAACGAATCTGCGGCCAATAATCCGCATGATACCAATGAATCATTTAAACACACTAAACGGTGATACCCGTAAGTATCTTGTCCTTTCAATTTTCTTTTGTAGCCAAATTCAACCCCTTTAACTCCACTAATATCTATTTTATTTTTATAAACCAACTTAGCCTTTGAACTTTTCAGCAAACTGTTTATATAAGTTGCATAGGTGGAGTCGATAGGTTGGTTGTTAATAAGATCTCTTAGACTTCCCGCCACATCGGCGGCCTGCGCCATAAATATTACGCCCTTATAATTAATAAAATAACTATTAACGCCATTTACCGATTGAAGTTTAGGGGTATCTGGCAACATTACAGTCGCTAAGTTTCCGAGCTTTTGTTTGTAAGTGTATTGGCCGAAACCAACCGTCGCAATACATCCAATAAGGACAGTTAGTACTATTATTTTTATGTTCATGATAAGGGGTTTAACAATACAATAAGTCACAACTCTTTTCACACTATCGATAACAGCCGATATCTACCCACAACAATAGCTTATGTCATTATAAGCGTAACTCGGTAATCTCGTAGCGTGCATGGCGGATTTGCAAAGTTCGCGAACGCTTCGCTCCTTATAATGACATGCTTTTAAGCCATTGAGTGTTAATATCAAATATCCGTAATTGCAAGCGTAGCGCGGCAATCTCTTCGCATGCACAGCGGTCATGCATACGAGGAATTTGCTTCGTTCCTCGCAACGACATGTTGTGACTAACTTATCACCTTTAAAGTCTTCTGCACAAATCTTGCTTTCTCAATCGCCTTTTCTCTGTCCGCATCTACTATCGTCACATGTCCCATTTTGCGGAACGGTTTTGTCAGCGCTTTTCCGTAAAGGTGAATATATACACCCGGCACTTTCAGTACTTTCTCTATTCCCTTGTAAACGGCGGGGCCTTCGTAGCCGGCTTCGCCTAAAACGTTTACCATAATGGCGTTGTTAAGGCAGGCGGTGTCGCCTAATGGCTGGTTAAATATGGCTCTTAAATGTTGCTCAAATTGCGATACCACGTTGCCCTCAATGGTTTGGTGCCCGCTGTTATGTGGGCGGGGGGCCAGTTCATTAACCAATATTTTGCCGTTTTTATCTAAAAACATCTCAACGGCCAGCAGGCCTACAATTTTCAGGCTTTCGGCTATTTTTTTGGCTATCTGCTCTGCTTCCTGCTGCACTTCAAATGGCAGGGTTGAGGGCGAAATTAAAAACTCAACCAGGTTGGCTTCCGGGTTAAACTCCATCTCCACCAGCGGGAAGGTGCTTACCTCGCCATTTTCATTGCGGGCTACTATGACGCCTATTTCTTTTTCAAAATCAACCCATTGCTCTATCAGGCTGGGTTCTTTAAAAGCTTTATCCAGGTAACTTTCATCAACTACCTTGTACACGCCTTTACCATCGTAACCATCTCTGCGGAGTTTTTGGATATAAGGAAAAGGAATGGTGCTTTGCTGTAATTCCCGGGGCGATGATATGATCTGGAAATCGGCTGTAGGAATATCGTTTTCTTTGAAGAATTGCTTCTGCAGACCTTTATCCTGTATCAGCCTGATGATGCGCGATTGGGGGTAAACCAGTACACCTTCTTTCTCCAGCTGCTCCAGCGCATCTACATTTACCTTCTCAATTTCGATGGTAAGCAAATCAACAGTTTTACCAAAGTTGTATACGGTTTCGTAATCGCCTAACGATCCTACGGTAAACTCGTCGCAAAGTTTGCGGCAGGGAGCTTCCCTGTCGGGATCGAGGATTTTAACCGTAACATTATAATTTATAGCCTGTTGTATCAGCATGCGTCCTAACTGGCCGCCGCCTAAAATACCTAATTTTAAATCTCCGTAAAATGCTTTCATTTGATGTTGCAAGTTTACCTGAAATCTTTCAAAAACCCATAACCTGCTTTTATATCTGGGTTGTTATCCTTTTTTTACCCTCAGGTAGTAAAAAACGCTGTGCACTATTAAAAAAACGAACCCTGTTAACAGGTAAATTACCTTATACTGCGGGGGCAGCTGCATGGTAAATATGGTTACTATAAACGCTATCGACCCGCCAAAATACAGCGGCAACCTTACCGGCAGGTTATTCCAGTAAGCTGGGTTTACCAGGAATAATGATGGCAGCGACATTATAAAAACAATAATGTTGAGCAATACTATCCCCTCGCAAATTTTAGGCAAAGCGGTGGAGTAGTCGGCCCCCTTTTGGGTAACGGCGTAATAAATGCTGTTAACTGCTATTGATAAAATGACAGAAAATATAACCGTTTTAAATAGCTGCCTGGCGAGTACTTTCATAGTTGAATGTTTTTTGAGCATAGCCCGCAGGCCATGTTTTGTATGCAGCTGCAAAATAAGGCAATAGCTTGCTTAAAGCTTTAATATCAATGTCACAAAATTACATAAGCGATCTTTCAATCTTCTTCAACAATATTATCAGGTGTTAATCTCCTGAAAAACATAAAGCATAGTACAATTATCTGCGAAATTACCTGTGTGGCATAAAATTCTTTATCGCCGTATTGCATCTTCGAGCCAAACAGCACATAACCCAAAATAGCAACGGGCGTAATAAAACACGCTATAAATGCTTTACTTTTTTTGTTTTTAAAGTTTATGGACATAAAAAGGCCCGGGATCCAGAGCAAAGTTAGCGGGAGATTAAGAAAAAACGCTCCGATTAAGGTTATGGGTATCAAGTGACTATCCAAATCGCCCTTAACCGTAATTAAAAAGAATACAAAACTGAGCACGATGGATAATAGCACCGAAAAAAGGTATTGAAATAAAAGTAATTTCCAGATTTTCATAATATATATAACAAGCCCCGGAAGGCCGAACGGCAATTTTTTAAAACTACATTTTTATTGCCGAAATAGAAATACCGAATAAAGACCGCGATGCCCGCCCGTGAATAAGTACCTTTTTTAGGTAGTTTTTCTGTCCTGCCCTCCCCTTATTCAACAATCAATTGCACCTTCAGCTTGAATTTCTGTCAAAAAAAATCGCAGCATCCACACCTGTTTAACCTACTCAAATTCAAGAAATTCGCGTTCTTTTCCAATTCGTGCAATTCACCCCAATCCGTGCAATTCGTGTCTATCTAAAACCTTTTGTGTAATTATTAGTTATAACATCAGTATTAATTTACTAATTATATAACTTAAAAGAAAATACTATCAGAAAAACTGCTACTCATTTACATTTAATTTACGAACAAAATCAAAAAGAAAGATGAACATGAAAAAGTCAGTTTTAATTGCTGTGGCCGCGTTAGGCATCGGATTTTTATCGAACAACGTTATGGCGCAAACCCAGCAAACAGATACAACTAAAACAGCCCCTGCAACTACAAYCGCCGCTCCTGCTGCCGCATCGGGCGATGTAGTTGGCGTTTTAAGCAGCACTACAGATTTTGCTCCATTAGCACTGGCCGTTAAAACTGCCGACCTGGAACCTGAATTAAAAGGCCCCGGCCCATTCACCGTATTTGCACCAAATGATGTAGCATTCAGCAAAGTGCCAAAACCCACTATGGACGATTTGACTAAAGACCATGGTAAACTGGCCAAAGTGCTCAAATACCATATAGTTGCCGGTAAATATACCAAAGCCGATATTATTAAAGCTTTGAGCGCCGGCAAAGGGAAAGCAGTGTTAAAAACAATAGACGGTGATAGCCTTACCCTATCGGTAAACGATAAAAGCAATTTGCAAATTGTAGATTCCAAAGGGAATGCAGCCTTAGTTATATCGTTTGATACCATGGCATCAAACGGTGTTATCCACGGCTTAAATGGCGTGCTGATGCCGCAATAATTAGCATCGATGCGCTTAATACAAGGCATCCCGGTATAATTACGGGATTAATGATCAATTTTAAATCCAAAGGGTTTGGCCGTAAAACGCCAGGCCCTTTTTTATCGGCTGCTATTAATCAACCAAACTCGTGTTGTTCAATTTATAAACCAGTTGCCCGTCTATCGTTTCCGAATAAGTAAATCCGCTGCGCTCTAATAGTTTTACCGATGGCTCATTTTGTGGCATTGGCCAGGCGGTTATAGTTTTAAGCAGCATATTGTTAAACCCAAACGCTATAACCTTCTCAATGGCCTCGCGCATAAGGCCCTTGCCGTGGTATGCTGGCAGCAGTTCGTAGCCAATCTCGGCTGTTGCCGCCTCGTAGTCAAAATTCCAACAGCAAATGGTGCCAATAACGCCGGGAGTGTTTTCTAATTGGATAACCCAGTACACGCCTTTCCCGTCAAGCCTATCCTTTTTGCGGGCCTGGATGAATTGATTAATAGCTTCCATCGTTTGCTGGTTGCTGCGTCCTATAAAACGGTTTACCTCAGCATTGCTGCGGATGGCTAAAAGCTGCTCACTATCTGCATGTACAAGTTCCCTTAAAACCAATCTGTCGGTTTTTGATTGCGGGAAAACGGCCGATGGAAAAACGATACTCATTATTTTTTAGGCGAAAATTTACCTTTCCAGTATTTATTATCGGCAATAAGCGCAACGGGTATACCAATACAAATGATAAGGATAACCAACCCGGTTAAAGCTACATGCACTTTAATGTGATGGTAACCAATTTTACTTAAGGGCACTACAACCAGGTTCATTACCAACCAAACTATAATGCCGTATACAACGGCGATAATGTATTTATTACGGATAAGTTTATCAAAAAAAGGGTAAAGCAGGTAAAACGTAGCTGTAAACAAAAACGCTATAAGGTAATGAAAAAACACACCAGCCACTACCATTTGCGTGCCGCTGGTAAAAGCCGCTTTGCCAAATACAGCGCTTGCGATAAATTCAAAAATAACATCGGCGCCCACCTTGGGGTTGGTAATAAAACTCCAGATGATGGCTGCCATACCATCAAGCGTGCCGGTTAAAAAACCAAGCCAGAAAATAGTAGGCAAGGCATCTTTGAGCTTTGATGGTTGGTTTTGTGCTGCCATGGCGGTTTATTTTATGGTATAAAGTTATACTTTTTATAAAAACCATACGAACAGGGCCTTTTATTTTTTATCTGTAAAAAAATATTAAAACTGATGCTTATTTTTATGCGGATGAATGCTACCAACATAATTGAAATACCCGGCCTTGTTACGCAAAAAATAACCCGAAAGCTGGTATTTAACACAGATGGCATTACTATACAAAAAAATTCACCGTTTGCTTCTTCTGCTTTTTTGCCTGCCGCCAATATTGCGGCTTTCAGGTATGGGGTTAGCTGGGTAAGGGGCTATAAATTTGTTTTTGGCCGCCAGTATTTTATCGAGGTACAAAACTACGAGCGTAAAATTTCGCGCATTAAACTGGGCAGTTATTACGGCGTCCGTAAAGAAATATATGGCAGGCTTTGGAATGATATTATCCAGCAATTATGGCGAAACTACTTTGTAAACCTGTTTAACTATTACCACGACCTGTACAAAATTCACCAGACTTTTGAGCTTTGCGGTATCAGTTTCCATTTTGCCGGTATATGTTGGGACCAGCAAGACATTTTACCCTGGCACACCATAGCCGTTAGCAGTTACAGTACCTATTTTATGATTTACAACTGCCAAAACAAAAAGCAGTGCAAAAGCAAAAACTTCGCCAACGACTGGAACGCAGTGATATTACAGGTACTGCTGAAAGAGATTGTTAAAGAGCGTAATGTGATGCTATCGTAACGAAAAAAAAAACACTGTAGAGACGCATCACATGCGTCTCCCACCATGCAGACCAACTTTGAAGACGCAAACTTAAACGCGGGAGACGCATGTGATGCGTCTCTACGAAAAAAAAATCCCTACTTCAAATACCCGTCCAGCCAGGCAAACACTTTGTTCCTTACATCTTCCGCATCAAACATTACCCCATAGTGCGGGGCGTTGGGCACAATAATCAATTCATTTTTTACGGCGGCAAGCTTGAGGTGCAAACTGAGCGAAATAGATTGGCCGGGGTTTACAGATTCATCCTTTTCGCCTTGTACAATCAGGAATGGCGGGTCGTTTTTATCAACATAAGTAACCGGACTGGCTATTTTTGCCAGGTCGGGCCGGTCGAACACCCTGGCGCCAAGCAACAAGGTTAGCGGGCTGTTAGGGTCGGTTGATTCATTGCCTTTTATCGACAGAAAATCTGACGGCCCATAAAAATCAAGTACCAGCTTAATTTTAAACGAAGGCTTTTTGCCATCAGCATAAAATCCCTTAATATTTTCGTTATTAGATAAACCCATCAGCGAAGCCAGGTGCCCGCCTGCCGAAAACCCCATGAGGGCGATTTTATCCTTATCCAGTTTGTATTTAGCCGCGTGCTGGTATAAAAACTCCACTGCCTGGTTACAATCCTGAATCTGCGCCGGGAAAGGCGCGGTTGTGCTGTGGCGGTAATCTATCGAAGCTATGGCATATCCCCTATCAATAAAGCCTTTAAGGGTCTCGGTCATATAGCCCATATCGGCATATTTATCATTCAGCATCCAGGCGCCGCCATGTACCCAAACAATAAGCGGGTAGCTGCTTTTTACCACCGGCGGCAGGTAAATATCCAGCAGGTGTTTTTTTAACGTGTCGCCGGCGTAGTTAATATCGCCATACAGCACTGTCCCCTTGGGGAAAAATGGCTGTTTGGGGGTAGATGTTTGGGCAATAGCGCAATTGCTAAACAGCAGGAATAAAACGATAAGCTTTTTCATAATTTATTGGTTGCTTAAAGATAGGTTTTAGATAGATGTTTTCACCTAAAAAATCATTGTAGAGATGCAGAATTGCGTCGCACGCCAGACAAGTGAACTTTGCAAGCGTAAACCTAAACGCGGGAGACGCAATTAAGCGTCTCTACATTTTGCGGCACTTACGTTATTTGAATTTTGCAAACTATGGTTTGATATTCGTAACCTGCCGATGCCTGCCTGTACGCATCTTTGTGATATCAATTAAAACAACACCATGAATTTATCTGGCAATAAAATATTAATAACCGGCGGCGCAAGCGGCATTGGCCTTGGGCTTACCGAACGGTTTATACAGGACGGCAACACCGTTATAGTTTGCGGCAGGCGCGAGTCTGTTTTACAGGAAACAGCCGAAAAACACCCATCGGTAATTACAAAAGTAGCCGATTTATCTACAGAAGCAGGCCGCGAGGAACTTTACAACTGGGTTGCCGAAAACCACGGCGATACAAACGTACTGGTGAACAACGCCGGCATCCAAAACTGGATGAAAATTACCGACGATGATTTTTTTGTCCGCGCAAAGAACGAGATAGGCACCAACATTGAAGCCCCGCTGCACCTGATGTCGTTGTTCCTGAAGTTGAAATCATTTAACACAGTTATCAATGTAACATCGGGCCTGGCGTTTGTGCCTTTTACCAACGTACCCGTGTATTCGGCAACCAAGGCGTTTTTCCATTCGTTTACGTTATCGGCACGGCACCTGTTAAAAGCCAGTAATGTTGAGGTAATAGAAATTATTCCACCCGCGCTAAATACCGACCTGGGCGGTAAAGGCTTACACGATGCCCACCCACCGGTAAGCGCTTTTATCGAAGCTATATTTGAACAACTGAAGGATGGCAAAACCGAACTAACCTTTGGATTTAGCGAAACAATGGCCAACGGCGGCCCAGATGTGATAAAAGGGTTATTTGCAAGGTTGAACCCGGAGGGATAACCGCCCCATTTGTCATTTCGAAACGAGGTACGAGTGAGAAATCCTATACGCCCTGCATTCTGAAAAGCTTATTGGAATGCAAGGCGTATAAGATTTTTCGCTACGCTTAAGAAGTAGTTTTCTCTTCGCGCTACCATGTATGTCTTGTCTTGTTCCTCGTATGACAAGTCTGTAATTCGCTGATTTCTAACTATGAAATATTATAAATAACCCCTTTGTCATTCTGAACGTAGTGAAGAATCTATCAACCGACAGGCATCGCCGACAGAAAAGTTCGCGAATAGATCCTTCACTACGTTCGGGATGACAATTACCTTATTCAATGTCATTCTCCCTTCAGAGTTTCGCGAAACTTTACAGCTACCCCTGATATATTGGAATTTACATAGGCATTCGTTTGACCGCTTCCGTTTTAAGTTGCTTCTCAAATTGATCGGGGACTATAAGGACCTCCTTGGTTTTTAATTATCATTCTTCACCAGGCATCGGCTCGTTTAAAAACCCTTTGAACACCGACCACGACACCTTGTCAAAATTTTCATTAGTAGCTATTTTCCCTCCAAATGATGTCAATAGTTCTTCAATCCCGGTGAGCCCAAAATCCGCTGCGCTCCATTTAGGTGTGTAGCCGTCCGAACAAACAACGTTAGGGTTAGCTCCTTTGCTTAGTAGTAATTCAACAATATCCAAATCTCCCCTCATCACCGCCCAATGCAAAGGCGAATTACCCAACTCATCAAGTTCATCTAAATTAGTATCCAGGGTAAGCACAGCCTTAACATTTTCTATTTCTCCGCTCAATACCTGCTGATGAAGTAGAAATTTTATCATCGGAGCGGACTTTTCAGGATTATCGCGAACCAACTCCTGCATAAAGGAATATTTTTCAACAGGCAACTTCATCTTCTCCGCAATATCACTTATCAATGAATATACGTCCTTATCTATCTCGATATTATACTCGTGCATTTGGGTTATCAGGATATCGAAGCAAAGTTCATATTCCTGGTAATCTATGTACCAAGCAGCATTATCTAAATTGCGTTGATTAAGCCCCAATATTTCCGCAATACCAAGTAATGATAGTACCTGATCTTTTAAACTTTTCTTTTTCTTAAACCACTTTATCATCACGCCCGGTTCTAATGATTTATAATTGACTAATCAATAAGGATGAGAAACTGCAAACACCGACAGGCCCCCAAAAGATCCAATATAGATAACAAACAAGACAAAATCCAAAAAAGTGATTCGTCTATTGCTAAAAAGATCCTTCCCGTCCCTGGATGGCATTACCAAATCCTGGTTTTGAATTTTCAAGCTGGCGATCCTTAGTAATTGATATAAAATTAACAACACAATAGTGTTTAGCAAAACGCCTCTTGCACCCTTGTAAAACAAATCATCTTTTAGACAGAAGTATAGGCCGATTTGTATAACAGCAAAGCCTAACCAAATAAAATAGGACTTGAGATTCCTTAAAGACTGATAGTTTAGCAATTAATTAAATACTTGAKGAATAAGCGCGTAAAGTATTACGATATCGCTTTTATGTTTATCCTCACCCCAGCGAACATATGATAAAACAAAAATTGTGGCTAACCCATAAACGCCAATAACAATTTTATCCCAAAGGCTCAATGGTTCAAAATAAAATAAAGGTTTTGGTTTTCTTCCGGTCATTTCTTTACGCCCCTATCAACCTCTCCCCTTCAATCTTCTTCTGCAACTCCAAAATGGCGCCAATCAAAGCTTCGGGCCGGGGCGGGCAGCCTTGTACGTATACATCAACGGGGATCACCCTGTCAACTCCCTTTACCACATGGTAGCCGTGCTGCCAGTACGGGCCGCCGCAGTTGGAGCATGAGCCCATGCTGATCACGTATTTAGGTTCGGGCATTTGCTCGTACAGGCGCTTGATGCGTTCGGCCATTTTAAAGGTAACCGTACCTGCTATAATGATCACATCTGCCTGGCGGGCTGATGGGCGGGGGAATACTCCAAAACGGTCAAGATCATACGTAGAAGCCATGGAACCCATCATTTCAATAGCGCAGCAGGCTATCCCAAAACTTAGGGGCCACAGGGATGATAAACGCGCCCAGTTAAGCAGGTCGTTCATTTTGGTGATCACTACACCGCCGTCTTCGCTGGCTATATCGCTACTCATTTGTGGGCTTTTTAAAGGTGGGTTTAAACATGGGCTTGCGTACCGCGGCGGCCTCCGCAGGTGCTTCGGCAGCAACAGGCTCCGGTGCAACCGGTTCGTTGGGCATGCTAAATGGTTTTACTACAAACTTGCCCTGCTCCAGGTTCAATTGTTGGTAAAACGACAGCGGGATGTTTACATCGGTTGTGGGTACGGTTGGCTTGGCTTTTATCCATTCCAAATCGCCTTTGGCCCACACGTACACCAGGCCTAATATCAGGATGCCTAAAAAGATAAACATTTCGGCCAGCGAGAACCATCCCCAGCGATTATCGGCAGCAATCAGCTCGTGGTTGCCAAAAACGGTAGCCCAGGGGAATACAAACACCATCTCGACATCGAACAATAAAAATATTAAGGCGATAACATAAAAACGCGAATTGAAGGGCAGCCAGGCATTGCCGGTAGGCTCTTCTCCACATTCATAGGAAGTTAGCTTCTCGTAATTGGGATGATTTGGCGCCAGTAAACGGTTAATAAAAAATATCACGCACACCATTATTATCCCGGTGATAAGAAAGATGAGTATCTTTCCAAATTCTGATATTTGCGAAACCTCGGTCATGACAACAAAATTAACAAAACAAACAGATTTTGACGCAATAATTATTGGCGGCGGCGCCTGCGGCCTCATGTGCGCGGTGCAAGCCGGCTTTTTGGGCAAGCGTACCCTGGTGTTGGAAAAGGCTGACCGTGTAGGTGCCAAGATACTGATAAGTGGAGGCGGCCGCTGTAATTACACTAACCTGTACGCTACCGACCAGCAATTTATATCGCAAAATCCACATTTTTGTAAATCAGCCTTTTCGCAATGGACGGTGGACGATACCATCAGTTTTTTTGAAACCTACGGCATTACAGGCAAAGAAAAAACCTTGGGCCAGCTATTCCCCGAAAGTGATAAGGCTAAAGATATTGTAGAAGTATTCACCAATCTATGTGCCGATATGGAACAGGATATCTGGTGCAACGCCGAGGTAAAAATGGTCGAAAAAACAGGTGATGGTTTTACCGTTCGGGTTGAGGTTAATGGCAAACAGGAATTTATAAGCGCGCCAAGTGTGGTTATAGCAGCCGGCGGATTACCCATCCCCAAAATGGGCGCTACCGATTTTGGATTGCGTACTGCCCGCCAATTCGATTTAAAAATAGCCGATACCGCCCCCGCCCTGGTACCGCTTACCATTACCGGCAAAGATCAGCCCTGGTTTGAGCAACTGAGCGGCAACAGCATTTTTTGCCGCGTTTGGAACGACAGGATCAGCTTTGAAGAAAACATATTGTTTACCCACTGGGGATTGAGCGGCCCGGCCATATTGCAGATCTCATCCTACTGGAAACCTGGCGAAACCATCAACATCGACCTGCTCCCCAACCAAAACATTGCCGACCTGGTTCAGCAGGAAAAAGAAACCAACGGCAAAAAAATGCTGCTGGCCTACCTGGCCGGCCTGTACACCCGCAAATTTGCCGAGGCATTGAGCGACAGGCTGCCGGTAGAGAAAAACCTGGCATCGCTCACCAAAACCGAGATTGAAGATATTAGCCTGCTGATACACGAGTTTAAAGTAAAACCCGCCGGCGATAAAGGCTATGATAAAGCCGAAGTAATGCGCGGCGGCGTATCCACCGACGAGCTATCGTCCAAAACCCTTGAAGCTAAAAAAATCCCCGGCCTGTTCTTCGGCGGCGAATGTGTAGATGTAACCGGCTGGCTTGGCGGCTACAACTTTCAATGGGCCTGGGCCAGCGGGTTTGTGATTGCGCAGAATCTGTAGCTCTTTTTTTTATTCCCTCCCGGCGTGCTACTGTGTGTACACATCTTTAAAACAAAAGAAAATGTCATTTCGAACGAGGTACGAGGAGAAATCCTATACCACATGCATTCAACCATGCAAATTTGCAAGCATGACGTATAGGATTTCTCCTCACGCCAACGCTCAATGCCCGCCCCGGTTCGTTCGAAATGACATTTTTCTATTTATTGATAAGTTTCCAAAACTTGTGTACACACAGTAGCACCCGCGATAGGGGTGCGGTTGAATTGCGCGCAAAGGCAGGGAGGGGTTTATACAAGCGACGAGTAAAAAAGCGGCTTGAACGCCTGACGAGACCCCTACCTCCTCCTTCCCCAAGGAAGGAATCGCGCAGGCCTCCGCTCTTTAAGGGTTCCTTCTACCTTTCCACTATCTCGTAATTCCTATACTCCCCTATCCGCCAGCCGGTATACTTCTCTACAAACTGCAAAAACTTACGTCTAAAAGTCATCGCTTTGCGCAGTTCTTTGGTGCTGAAGTCGATATTCCAGTTGGTGGCGGCAATGCGTTTTTGTATGGGTGCGGGATGCGTGTTGGTAAAGCGGACAAGCTTATCGGCGTTGCTGTAATCAAACTCAAAAGTTTCGGGCAGGTTTTGCTCCATCCAGGCATCGTCGTGGTAAAACTTGTTGAAGTTGCGGATCTTGTTATTTAATCCCTGCGGGGGTTTGGCCCAGCCGTAGTGGTAAATGTACGCGTCAATCAGCTTTACTTTAATCTTCCGGTCGTTAAAGCGGAAACCCTGCGCATCGCGGTAGGCATGTATGCCTTTAATGTTTTTTACCAGGCGAATCTCGCGGCGGTACCACCTGCGCGAATCGCCGTAGTAATCATAGGAGCCGTAAAAGTGAAGGTATTTAAACAGCAGGCCCTCGATGTTGGGTTTGTTAAGCGCAGCCTCCATCTCCTTTTTGATAAGGGGATGGTACTTTTCATGCACCGCCTCATCGCCCTGGATGTAAAATGCCCAGTCGCTATCCGGCGATATGGCCGCGAAGGCCTTATCCGTCTCCACCGCGAACACCCGGCCGCCATCTTTCAGCGAATCATCCCAAACAGTATCGATGATCTTGATTTTTGGCGATCCGATGGCCTCGATCAGTTGGCGTGTGCCATCATCAGAGTTGCCGGCGGCAACGATAAACTCATCGCAAAGGGGCAAAATGGAGTTGATAGCCTCCACAATTGGATAATCGTTTTTAACCGCGTTTCTGATAAAGGTAAATCCGGATACTTTCATTAGGGGCAAAGGTATTTAAAATGTGATTGGTGTTCAAAAAAGCTTTGCAATGCCATAGGTAAAGAACCGTTGACATGCCGGGTGAAGACTCATCCGAAGATCATCACCGAGTTAGCTCACCCTCTTTATTCAACTTGCCTGACAGGATAGCTGTGCGTTATGAATCGGATTATTTTAAACAGGAAATTGTAAAATCGTTATATAAGCCGACTCTAACCGTCGAACTCAATACTCAACACTCACTACTTCACACTGACTACTCACCACTTAAGCCACAGCTATGTCATTAAATCAAAAAACACTGCAGCTTATAGCTATAAACTGGCTATTTCATGGATATTTATGCAAACCGATGCGGTAACAAATTGGTTGGTAAATCATCAAAGCATAAAAATTATCCGTTGGAAACTATCCTTAATATTCAAGATCTCAGTAAAACATACCAAAGCGCCGGGCGTACGCTCACCGTGCTTGATAATATCAACTTCGCCATCACTGAAGGCTCTACCAATGCTATTGTCGGGCCATCGGGCAGCGGCAAAACTACCCTGCTGGGGCTATGTGCCGGGCTGGATAGATCAAGCACCGGATCGGTGGAGTTAAATGGCATCAACCTGGGCAATTTAACCGAAGACCAGCGCGCGCAGGTGCGTAACCAATATGTGGGTTTTATTTTCCAAAACTTTCAATTGCTGCCAACACTTACCGCTTTAGAGAATGTGATGGTGCCGCTGGAGTTACGAAACGAAAAAAATATTAAAGCACGTGCACTGGATTTGCTGGACAAAGTTGGCCTTGCCGACCGCGGGCATCACTATCCATCGCAGCTATCAGGTGGCGAGCAGCAACGGGTATCGCTGGCCCGCGCGTTTTCAAACGCGCCCAAGATCCTTTTTGCCGACGAGCCAACCGGAAACCTTGATGCCGAAACCAGCGAAAAGGTGATTAAACTCATCTTCGACCTGAACAAAGAGGCCGGTACTACTCTGGTTGTAGTAACCCACGACCTTGACCTTGCGGCCAAAACACAACGCATCATCAGGATAAAAGGCGGCAAGCTGGTATCCGACGAAAAAACAATTAACGGGTAAGTTATGGACACCAATCCGGTTAATTATAAACGAAAAACAAACGTTGCCTGGCTATTTAACATGGCCTTGCGCGATAGCAGGAAAAACCGGTCGAGGTTGTTCCTGTTCATATCGGCCATTATATTTGGTATTGCCGCGCTGGTGGCTATCTACTCGTTCAGGTACAATGTGCAAAACGATGTAAATGGCCAGGCCGCAACTCTCATTGGTGCCGATTTGCTGATATCGGGCAATAAGCCTGCGGATGTTAAACTGAAGAAGATGCTCGACTCGCTGGGCGATAAAAGATCAACCGAGCGGAGTTTTGCATCGATGGCCTATTTTCCCAAAAGCAAAGGCACCAGGCTGGTACAGATCAGGGCTTTGCAGGGCGATTACCCTTACTACGGCGCTATAGAAACCACGCCCGAGATTGCCGGCACCTCTTTTAAGCAAGGCCAAACAGCGCTGGTTGATAAAACGCTGATGCTGCAATTTGGCGCAAAGGTTGGCGACTCGGTGCGCATAGGCACCGAACATTTCCTGATAGCAGGCGCGTTAGATAAAGCCCCCGGGCAAAGTGGTGCCATGGCGGGGATAGCCCCGGTGGTGTACATCCCGATGCGATACCTGGAGCAAACCGGCCTCATGAAAACAGGCAGCCGCGTAAATTATACCTTTTACTACAAGTACGACCATAAAGTTGATATGGAAAAGCTAACCAAAAAGCTGGACCCCATATTGGATAAAAATGGCATGAACTACGACACCATTGAAACCCGCAAGGAAAACACCGGCAGGGCATTTGGCGACCTGGGCCGTTTTTTATCGCTGGTTGGTTTTATAGCCTTGTTGTTGGGCTGCGTGGGTGTAGCCAGCGCTATTCATATTTATGTACGCGAAAAGATAGCCTCGATAGCCATTATGCGCTGTTTGGGTGTTAAAGCATCCGAGGCATTTTTAATTTACCTGATCCAGATAGTTGGCATCGGGCTGATAGGCTCCATAGCGGGCGCGGCTTTGGGTACGGCCATACAGCATTTGCTGCCCTTGGTTTTTAAAGACTTTTTGCCCTTCACTATTTCTGTCGAGATATCGTGGCTGGCTATTGGTCAGGGTATTTTATTGGGGGTAATTATATCAATATTGTTTGCTTTACTGCCGCTGATATCGGTGCGTAATATATCACCACTAAATACGCTGCGCATGTCATTTGACGAGGCAGGCCGCAAACGCGACCCTTTAAGCTGGCTGGTTTATTTACTCATCATCGTGTTTGTTTTAGGCTTTACCTATTTGCAATTAGATAGCTGGATAGGCAGTATCTTTTTCACCATCGGTATTTTAGTGGCCTTTATGATATTGGCCGCCGTGGCCTGGTTGCTGATGCGCGTGATGAAACTGCTTATCAACAGCGGCTGGAGCTATTTATGGCGACAGGGCTTTGCCAATTTATACCGGCCAAACAACCAAACTTTAATCCTGATGGTTTCCATCGGGCTAAGTACGGCCTTTATTTGTACGTTGTTTTTTATCCAGAGCATCCTCATCAGCCAGGTGAATTTATCAAGCAGCGGCAATCAATCCAATATGATTTTGTTTGATATCCAAAAAAGCCAGAAGGATGCCGTAGCCGATGTAACCCGCAAAAATGGGTTGCCGGTTTTGCAACAGGTGCCCATAGTAACCGTGAGGTTAGAGCAGATAAACGGCAAAACCGCGGCCGACGTAATTAAAGATACCACCATCAAAATCCCGCATGGCGTATTTGCCTGGGAATATAGGGTAACATTCAGGGATACATTATCCTCATCAGAAAAACTGCTGGATGGCAAATGGATAGGCAAGGCCGAAGCCGGGAAAGACATCCCGGTATCGGTAGAAGAAAACCTGCAAAAACGCGCGCACCTTAAAATTGGCGATAAGCTGGTATTTAACGTTCAGGGGGTACCAATGCCTGCGTATGTAGCCAGTGTGCGTAAAGTTAACTGGGGCAAAGTGCAAACCAATTTCCAGGTGGTATTCCCTACCGGGGTACTGGAAGATGCTCCGCAATTCCAGGTGCTGATGACGCATGTGCCCTCAAGCAAGGTATCGGCGGCATTTCAGCAGGCTGTGGTAAGGCAATTCCCCAACATATCCATTATCGATTTGGGTTTGGTATTAAGTATTTTGGATGAATTGTTAAGCAAAATCAGTTATGTGATCCGTTTTATGAGCGCGTTCAGCATCATTACGGGTATAGTGGTACTCATTGCCTCGGTACGCATCAGCAAGTACCAGCGCATACAGGAAAGCGTTTTATTACGCACATTGGGGGCCAGCCGCAAACAGATATTAGCTATAACAGCGTTGGAATACCTGTTTTTAGGCAGTTTATCGGCATTAACAGGGATTTTAATAGCCGTGGCAGGTACATGGTTTTTAGCAAAATATAGTTTCGAGATCCCTTATTCGGTTAGCTTTGTGCCTGCGTTGATTTTATTTTTCATCATCGCTTTGCTAACCGTAATTATTGGCTTGTTAAACAGCCGGGGCGTGTTGAACAAACCGCCTTTAGAGATATTAAGAACAAACGCTTAACCGCGTTGTATTAGTTTTATGAACAAAGTAAAGATCTTTTTTATGCTTGCGGCCACATTTGCTTTGGCAAGTTGCGGCGGTGGCGATAAATCAAACTCCAATACATCAGCACCGGCAGATACTGCCGCGAAGTCTGCTGCATCGGCACAAGTGCAAACTATTTTATTTTTTGGCGATAGCTTAACTGCGGGCTATGGGTTGGATGACCCGGCAGATGCCTTCCCCGGTGTTATCGCAAAAAAAATAGATTCGTTAAAACTGCCGTATAAAGTGATTAACGCCGGGGTAAGCGGCGAAACATCTGCAGGTGGTAACGGGCGGATAGATTGGACCTTGAAACAAAAGGTTGATATATTTATACTTGAATTAGGAGCAAATGACGGCCTGCGCGGCATATCGCCTACCGAAACTACCAAAAATCTGCAATCTATTATTGATAAGGTAAGGGCAAAATACCCGGCGGCCAAACTGGTAATGCTGGGCATGCAGGTACCGCCAAATATGGGCGCCGATTATGTAAACAAGTTTAAGGCGGTGTTCCCCACATTGGCCACTAAAAATAAAATGGCGCTGGTGCCATTCCTGTTACAAGGCGTAGGCGGCCACCCCGACCTTAACCAGGGCGATGGCATCCATCCAACCGAAAAAGGCGCTAAAATTGTTGCCGGGAATGTTTGGGAGGTTTTGAAAGGTGAGTTGGATAACGACTAAGGCGACATATTAGTAACAGTACCATTTCGAAAACGACAGAGGGTTGTGCGATTCCTTCCTTGGGGAAGGAGGAGGTAGGGGTTTATGAACCGTTTACGTATAAGTTTCATAATCGCGCGGCGAAACCCCTCCCTGCCTTTGCGCACGACGTCGGCCGCACCCCTCCCGTTGGGAGGGAATAAAAATCTTCCAACAACAATATTTTCAAAAGTGCTCAATCCGTAAGCGCCTGGTAAACCATCGCTCTGAATTTATCCTGGAAGGCGTTGTGTGGCAATGGCCAGTTCTGAACAAATAACAGGCATACCAGATGTTCTTTAGGGTCAACCCAATACAGGGTGCCAAAAAAGCCGCCCCAGGCAAATGAGCCTTCGCTTATGCCCAGCTTTTTTGAACTTATGTCGGTTGTAAGGCCAAAACCCAGGCCAAATTTCTCTTTACCGGGGTTAATGTACAGGTCGCCAATCTGGTTGGTGGTCATTAGTTCAACGGTGTGCCGTGCTAATAAGCGCTGACCGTTATAAACGCCGCCATTCAGCATCATTTGCAAAAAAGTGGCATAATCCTTAATTGTAGATGTTAAACCGGCACCGCCCGCATAATAGGTACCATTAACAGTGGGGTAATCGGCGCTAAGGCCCTCAAAAGTAGATGCATTCCACTTAATAAGATGGTCTTTTTTATCGGGAGTATACACGGCCACCAGCCTGTTTTGCTTGGCTGTGGGGATATAAAAATAGGTATCCTTCATCCCAAGGGGATCAAAAATGCGTTCTTTCATAAACTGGTCTAAGCTTTTGCCCGATAGTTTTTCAACCAGGTAGCCTAAAACATCTATGTTAAGGCCGTAAGTCCAGCGTTCGCCCGGCTGGTGCTCCAACGGTAATGGGCCCAGTTTTTTCATGGCATCGGCCAGTAGTATTTTATCGGTAACAAAGCCGGCCGGAATATGGGCTTTGGCATAAACGGCATTCATCGTAGGCGAGCCGATCTGAGCATAGGCTATGCCCGAAGTATGGGTAAGTAAATCGCGAATGGTAATTTCACGCCTGGCAGGGACAGTGGTATAAGTTGTATCTTTAGGATTGAAGGTATCTATCACCTTTGGATGAGCAAACGCTGGCAGGTATTTGGAGATAGGATCATCCAGCAAAAACTTACCTTCTTCAAAAAGCATCATTACAGCTACACTGGTAATTGCCTTTGTTTGCGACGCGATGCGAAAGATAGCATCGTTATTCATCAACTTTTTTTGTTCAACATCGGCCATGCCGAATGATTTATAATAAATCATTTTGCCGTTACGGGCTATCAACCCTACTGCCCCATTGATATAACCCGAATCGATGGTTTGCTCAATCATGTTATCAATGCGCTGCAAACGTTCGGCAGAAAACTTTTCACTGGCTGGTGTACCAGCCTGTAAACTATTACCCTGCGCAAGGGCATCAGCAGCAAACGCAACAAACAGCAGTAAAGCAACAATCTTTTTCATATCCCGGGGAGAGGTTTATAATTTGGATACAAAGTAGGATTTTTTGCTTAATAAAACGAAATGTGTAGCTAAACAGACTACTACTTTTTATTGGGGCATCGGCTTCATCCGCCGAAACATTGCATAAAAAAAGCCGCCCGCAAAGGCAGCTTTTTCATTTATATATATGGGGAGATGAATTGTATTATCTGGTATCAGCAGAAAGCTTATTGCCTTACACCAAACCCACCGCGGTTTCCGGCAAATTCGCGTCCGCCGCCACGGTTGCCATGGTCCTGGCCACCGCCGTTGCTTCCGCGGTCATGACCGCCACCCTGGTTTTGGTTTCCGTGATTCTGGCCACCGCCATTAGGCTGTCCGCCCCAGTTGCCATGGTTTTGGTTGCCGTGGTCCTGGCCACCATTGTTAGGCTGCCCGCCCCAGTTACCACGATTTTGGTTGCCGCCACCGTGGTTATCATTGTTGTTTGGCCTGCCACCCCAGTTGCCACGGTCGCGGTTGTTATCCGGCCTGCCACCCCAGTTACCACGGTCGCGGTTATTGTCTCTTGCGTTATCCCATCCACGGTTATTGTTTCTGTTATCATGGCCCTGATAAGCATATCCTCCATCATTCCTTCTTTCAAAACGATGGCCCCAGTTACCGCGATCTCCGCGATATCCGCCCCACCTTTGCCTGTACACATCATGGTGCATGTAAGCGCGGTTTCCACGTACCTCGTACCTTACAGCGGTACGCCAGTCATAGTTGCGGTATGCGCCTGGCAAGTAAGCACAAGTTACCCAGTTGCTGCCATTATTATAATAGTAACTGTGGTTTGATATGCTGTAATAAGCTTCTACTTCAGGCAAATAGTAGTAATCATCGCTATCATCGTTATAGTTTACCTGGGCGTAATCGTCATTATAAACCGGTTGCTCTTCAACCACAACAGGCGGAGGGCTTGGTACATAAACACGGTGAGCAGGAACATTAAAACCTACATGTATTGATAATTGAGCGTTTGCTTTATTAGCTATTAACCCACTCATTGCTATTGCTGATACTATGATTAACTTTTTCATTTTGTTAAATTTTATATAGCTATGACCCCCAGCAATGGCAATGGTTTAATCCATTGTTGCTATATATGTTACAACTGGTATAAATCAGTACTTAATTTGTTACCGGTATCGATTGTGAGAAATTTAATTTGGCGGGGATGTGCACGGTAGGTGAAAGTTAATTGGCTACATAACTTTTATACACAATAGGGGAACGCTTAGAGGGGCTAAGCCTATTAGGAGTACATTGTATGGAAGTTACAACCTTTAACAATTACTATTAAGGTAAGAAAGATAATCATTTGCCTCGTCACGATCAATAGCAGTAAATGAAGATCAGCAGTTTAAGAGGCTGTTTAAAACTAAAAAAGGTCCGTTACTACTGCATACCTACCCATGACGTATTGACATTCACATAAACGTTCGCTTGAACGCAGGCTAAGACTCACCCGGCTACGCTACGCCCGACCACCCTCTCTTCACCTGCGGTGGAAAGAGGGTTTTTGTTTTTAATTGTTTGACAATCAAATATTTACTCAACATGTTTCCAAAACCCTCTTTGCGGCGGAGCCGGAGAGGTCGGCCAGCGTAGCGTAGCCGGGTGAGTCGTAGCCGCCATGCGATATACGTCATTCTCCCTTTTTACCCCTCGCTTGGATATGTGCTTCATTCGAGGTATAAACACCAATAAACCATTTTATACAGCAGTTTAAGATTCTCCCAAAAATCCTAATTGTCATACAATTACTACAAATCATATTTCGGGATTCCCTGTATATTTATTTATTTTGATAATCAATCAGAAGCCATGAAAAAAAGAAACATCGTATGGACAATGCTGCCTGTTGCAGCTATTGCCGGCGCTATACTGCTTAACAGTTGCAAAAGCGGCAACCCCGATAATAAAAAAGGTAGCGATACTACCGGCACAACTACAACTGCGACAAATGCCGGGCTTAAGCTTCCGGCTGGTTTCAGCGCAGCCGCAATTGCCGAGAAATTGGGCGGTACCAGGGAAATAGCCATTACGCCACAAAACAACATTTATGTAAAGCTTAACACCATAAAAGATGGCAAAACCATTTTGTATTTAACACAGGATGGTGATAAAGCCACTTTGAAAACAAGCTTTGGCGATTATAAAGGCACCGGCGCCTTTGTAAAAAACGGCTACCTGTATGCATCGTCCGACCTGGAAGTTTTCCGTTATAAATTGAATGACCAGAGTGAAGTAATAAACCCCGATCAGCCAGAAAAAATTGTGACCGGCCTGTTAAGCCGCAATGAGCACGAAGCCAAAGCCATAACGCTTGATAACGATGGCAACCTGTATGTTAACATTGGCGCGTACTCCAACGCCTGCCAGGTAGCCGATAGAAAAAAAGGCTCGCCGGGGCAAAAAGGCTGCCCTATTTTAGATTCGGCAGGTGGCATCTGGCAGTTTAAAGCCGATAAGCTTAACCAGCACTATGGCGATGGCATCCGTTACGCCACCGGTTTACGCAATGTGGTTGGGATGGACTGGAACCAGCAAAATAACCAGCTTTTTGTGATGCAACATGGCCGCGACCAACTTCATGACCTGTTCCCGGAATATTTTACCACCAAGCAATCGGCAGATTTGCCTGCCGAGTGTATGTACGCCATTAAAAAAGGCGATAACGCCGGCTGGCCATATATGTATTACGACTGGCAGCAAAACAAAAAAATATTAATGCCCGAGTACGGAGGTGATGGCAAAAAGGAAGGCGGCGAAACGGCCATAAATCCGGCGGCCGCATTTCCCGGCCACCTGGCGCCCAACGGCTTATTGTTTTACACCGGAAGCCAATTTCCCGAAAAGTATAAAAACGGCGCTTTCATCGCTTTTCATGGTTCGTGGAACCGTGCGCCAGAACCGCAGGCCGGTTATTTTGTAGTTTTTCAGCCGTTTAAAGATGGCAAGCCAAGCGGCGCATACGAGGTATTTGCAGATAATTTTGCAGGAAGTGCCGAAAAAGCTGCCAAAGGTAGTGCCGAGCATCGCCCATGCGGACTGGCGCAGGGACCAGATGGCGCACTTTATGTAACCGACGATAACCAGGGAACCATTTACAAAATCACGTATAAAAAATAATAATGGACTTAAAAAAAGCCCCTTTACTATTACTGCTATCTATTTTTATAACTACAGGCTTGCAGGCACAAGCCAGGAAACACAAAGCCGCGGGCAAACAACCATCGGCTGCACTAAAGGCATCCATGGCAGCCGGGGCCCCAATATTTGCCGAAAACTGTGCCGCATGCCACCAGGCAGATGGTATGGGGATACCCAGCATGAACCCGCCCCTGGCCAAAACCACTTTTGTTTTGGGCGATAAAGCCAGGCTGATTAAAATAATATTGAACGGTTTTAGCGACGATGTAGATATCAATGGCCAGCGCTACTCTAACACCATGGCAGCTCATGACTTTTTAAAAGACCAGGAAATTGCCGATTTGCTCACCTACATCAGAAATAGCTTTGGCAACAAAGCATCGGCAGTAAGCGCGGCGCAGGTTAAGGCAATAAGGGCAGCCAATATGAAATAGAAAGCCTCACCCCAGCCCTCTCCAAAGGAGAGGGAGCAGAAGTTTATAAACATAAAAACCGGCTTTTGGCCGGTTTTTATGTTTACGTGATTTCCATACTGCAAATCAAAAGCCCTCTCCTTTGGAGAGGGTTGGGTGAGGCCTCTTACTCCGTTATCTGGTAAGTATAAGCCAGCGTATGCTTCATTTTTGAGCGGATGCGTTTGATGCTTTGCTCAATATCAATTTTGTCGTTATGGTCGGTTACTTCCATAAAGGCTTTTTGATAGTTAATTAAAGCTTTTGTCCAGTCTTTGCTTTTTTCGTGGAACAAGCCAAGCAGGCTGTAAACTTCGGCGGTATCAACTCCGGGCGTATTCAGGGCTTTAACAGATACGTTGTTTACCAGTTTTTCCATATTCAAAAACACAAGCAAATCAAGATAATGTGTATAGTTATCCGGAAATGAAGGTTCCAGTTCCATACAGGTTTTAAAATGGTAACCCGCCGTTTGGTAATCTTTAACTTCGTAATAGTATAACATACCCAGTTGGTGGTGGGCACGCGCGTATAAAGGATCGTTGCTGATAATTTCGTTCAGTAATTTAAGCCCTTTGGTAGTTTTACCATAAGAGAGTTTATCCACGGCCTGCAAATACTTTTCTTCTATAGTATAATAAGTGTCCATAAATTTTGTATTGTATAAAATTGTGCTAAAAATCAGCACTTTTTGTAATTAATAATGATGCGTAATAAAAATGTTTCGGTATTAAAAGTATGGTTACTATACCGGGGTGGAGAAGCGTATGATTGATGCATAACCCTTCTGCTGCAGCGCCATGGGCCACATTATAGTTTTACAGAATGAATTTTTAAACAGCATCATTTATTTTTTTACAAATTTACAATTAATGTAGCAATTTGCAAAATGGGGGATTGGGAGGACAATTTAGGCTAAATCTCTAATAATAACTACTACAACCGTCCGTCGAAAGGCGAACGTGTATACAAATCTTTTGGATCTCATCAATTAATAAAACCAGTTGTCATTTCGAACGAACCAGCGGCGGATTGTGCGAAAGGGGGTGAGGAGAAATCTTGAACGTCCTGCATTCCGATAGCCTGGTTTGGATGCAGGACGTTCAAGATTTCTCTTTCGCGCCCCCTCTATTCCCCCACAAGCTCTATCGAAATGACAATTTTCTTTTATTAAAAAATATGGATAAACGATAGCCTTTTAAGGCACTGCAATGAGCCATTCAAAGCCACGTTTAACTACCCGGCATGACAAATACACTACAGGCAACTACGCAGCAATAGCCGTATTCACTCTGCCGGCTTCAATCATAAAATTGTTTTTCAGTTCCCTTTCAGATACCAGCACGCTAAAATCGTCGTATCTAACGCCGTGATCAAGCGGGTAAAGGGTGTAGCCACGTTTAAGGGCATCATAGGTTCCAAGCTCGAAAATTTCGTCTTGTTGTTTTCCTTTTATTTTTGCGCCGGCTACCAACTGGTAGGCGTCGAATATATTTTCAAAATTATTGTTTTTCATGGTACTAATACCATTACAATTACTTTGCCAGTTTTTAAGCAAACCAATCAAAAAGATCATTTTGTTTTAAGGCGGCCTTTTCATTTTGACTTAAATCATTGATTACCAGCCCCTCCCCCATTTGTATTATTCGTGTGCCATAGTTGTAGGCGTCTTTTAAGTTATGGGTAATCAATATAGCGGTTAGTTTAAAATCGCTAATCAACTTATCTGCAGTACGCATCACTACATCGGCCGAGCGGGGGTCGAGCGCTGCCGTAGGTTCATCAAGCAGCAAAACCTTGCAGCTATCCATCACACTCATTAAAAGCGTAAGGGCCTGCCTTTGCCCACCCGAGAGCGTGCCCATGGATTGCTCAATTTTATTTTCGAGCCCCATGCCCAGGGTGGCAATCTTATCTTTTACTTCGCGCTTAAATTTATCATTAATGCCGATAGATAATCCTTTAGGCCTGGTACGAATAGCTGCCAGGCGGAAATTATCGAGGATGCTGAGGTCTGATGCCGTGCCACTCATGGGGTTTTGAAAAACACGGGCTATCCACTGGCTGCGTTTATAATCGGCTAGTTTGGTTACATCGTTATCATCAATAGTAATGGTGCCGCTATCCGGCATAACGCTGCCAGCAACCAGATTGAGCAGCGTGGTTTTACCCGATCCGTTGGAGCCTACTATCACCAAAAACTCCTGGCTTTTAATTTGGAGCGTGATACCATTAACCGCGTTTACCTGGTTGGCCTTTCCCTTATTAAAAACCTTATGTACATTGTTTATAGCTATCATGAGGCTTTATTGAATGATAAACGGGGAAGACTAACAATTAACAATACGAAAGCGGCGGTAACCAGCTTAAGCAAATTGGCATCAACACCAATGGCCAATACAAAAGCCAATACCAGCTGAAATATCACGGCGCCCGCCAAAACCAGGGCCAAACTAGCCCATACTTTGGTAATACGAAACCAGTTGATGAGCGTTTCGGCAATAATCACCGAACCTAAACCTACAATAACTATCCCGATACCCATACTGATATCCGCGAAACCCTGGAACTGTACGATGAGGTACCCGCTGAGTGCCGTAAGCGCGTTGGCCAGTGCCAGGCCTGTAATTTTCATCCTGTCGGTATTAACACCCAATGCACGGATCATCGATTCGCTGTTGCCGGTAGCCCGCATGGCTATGCCGAAATCTGTTTTGAGCAGGTAGCCAATAAGTAAGGTTATTATTACCACAAAAACCGAGAGCAGTATAAATGTATTCTGGTTAGGATCGGCCACGATGTTTAAAAGCGAGAACAACGAAGCCGTACCTATAAGCGGCACATTGGAGCGGCCCATGATAGTAAGGTTAACGGAGTACAAGGCAGTCATGACCAGGATGCCGGCCAGCAAAGCATTTATTTTTAGCTTGGTATGAATAAGCCCCGTTAAAGCTCCGGCAAGCCCGCCAGCTATAATCACAGTTGGTAAAATAAGGTAGGGTGATAAATGGCGACTTAGCATTACAGCCGTAACAGCACCGCCTAAAGTGTAACTGCCATCGGTGGTGATATCAGGAATATTGAAAATCTTCATAGAGATATAAATTCCCAGCGCAATGGCCGAAAAGCACAATCCCTGCAATAAAGCGGTAAGGTAAAAATCCATATTTTGGAGCTGAAAGCTTAATGCGTAAAGCTGAAAGCTAATTTACAGTAAAGTGATTATTTAACAGCTTCGAAGCTTGATGGTACGGTAATGTTATATTTTTTTGCCGCAGCGGGATTGTATACCCGCTTCCTCACTTTTACCATTTCCCATTTCAGGCCGTCGGTTTTATGTGTTTTTAAGTACTGGGCAGCCTGGGTGCCTGCCTGGTATCCCCATTGGTAAATATCGGCACCAAAAGCGGCTACAGCACCGCGTTGTACCAAACCGGCTTCGCTGGTAAAAATGGGAACATTTTTTTCGTTACAGCTTTTCAGGATGGTTTCAAAAGATGCAAAAACTGTGTTATCGGGGTTGGCAAAAAAGGCATCAATATTTTTACTTAACAGCGACTGCGTAACCAGCTGCGCATCTGCCGAAGTGTTTACCGGCAAGGCTACAATGGTTACGTTCTGCTTTTCGGCCAATGATTTGATCCGGTTAAGCGCATCTGCCGATTGTGGTTCAGCTTGATTATAAATCATCCCGATAACCAATTTAGCCCCTTTAGGCTTCAGCAGTTTGGGGATGATAGAGAACGACGTGTCGATATAATTAAGATCCTCCAAAGCACCAAACAGGTTTACAGGGGCCTCGCCTTTATCATTCAATAGTTTCATCCTTTCGGGTACGGGCGATACCATCGCAAAATCGGGAATGGTTTTGGTGTTTTGCAGGGCTGTTACCGTGGCCAAAGTGGTGCAGGTAGCCAGCAGGTCAACCTTTTCGGAGACAAAGTAATTGGTGATCTGGGTAAGGGTGGGGATATTTCCCTGGGCATTGCGGTACTCTATCTGTACCGTTTTCTTGTCTTCGCTAAAGCCCTCTTTTTTTAAGGCATCGGTAAAGCCGGTGCGGGCCTGGGATATGGTTGCATCTTCAAAAGCATCAACAAAACCAACAACCGGGATATTTACTGCCTTTGGTTTGGGCTTACATGATGTTATGGTAATCAATAATAAAACGGCGGGAATGTATTTGAAAAACTTCATTGTACTAAGTTAAATATTTGAGGCGAAAGGTAAAAGGATAAGGGCAAAAGGTGAAAATTGTTTGACGAAGGGTGAAAACATTGGGTTTGAACGCTGGCTAAGACTCACCCGGCGAGGCTTCGCCCGCCACCCTCTCTTCGGCTTCGCCGGAAAGAGGGACCTTAAAATTTAAGTATAAATAAATTAGACTGTTATAGCCTTTATGACAAATTCAAAAAGGAGGTTGAACAGTTGAATATCTATCTGTAATGCCTGAAAACCACTTTCAAGCCCCTCTTTACACCGCAGGTGAAGAGAGGGTGGCGGGCGCAGCCTCGCCGGGTGAGTCTTAGCCTCCATGCGATAGACGCCATTTAATCCTTCGGAATCCGCCGGTTTTAACGGGCGTGGCGATTTATTTATTCACTACCTGCGCCAACTCCTCCACCAACCCCACCTGCCCCGCATTCATCTTTACCTTCGCCTCGTCAACTGTAAACCACCCTGCCCTATCCACCTCGGGAAACGGCTGCATTTTGCCCGATTTTGGTGGCCATTCTAATTCAAATAAATTGCTCCTAATGTTGGCGGCATCTATATCTCCTTCAATCAACCATGCCAGCACTATTTTGCCGCTCTTTTGTTTGATGGGTTTCAGGGCTATAAATTCTCCATCGATATATTGGCCGGTTTCCTCGTAAAACTCGCGCTTGGCGGCTGCAAGCGGATCTTCATCGCTCTCATATTCGCCTTTCGGGATTGACCACGCGCCATCGTCCTTATTTTTCCAGAACGGGCCGCCCGGATGGACCAGGAAAACCTGTAACACATTGTTCAGTTTACGGTAAAGCAGCACTCCGGCACTTTGCTTGGGCATATTTTTTAAGGGTTTGTAGCTTTCGGCTTTCCGCCTTAAGCTTTCAGTTTTTTATTATACAAGCGTAAAGTAATATTGTTATTTTTATATCCAACTACAACCTAAAATAATTAAACCCATGGCAGACGAAAGATGGAGTAAATTTAAAATTACTGCGGATTTTGACATCGATGTACGCAGCATTTATGAGGCATGGTCCACTTCGGCCGGTCTTGAAAAATGGTTTTTACGCAAGGCCGATTTTTATGCCATTGCAGGCCGCCTGCGCGAACCCGACGAGTTTATCAAAAAAGAAGATACCTATTCCTGGTACTGGCATGGCTATGATGATACCGCCGTAGAGAACGGACAGGTACTTGAAAACAACGGCTCCGATTTGCTAAAGTTCACTTTCTCGGGTGGTAGTATTGTTACCGTTGATATTCAAAGCAAGTATGGATTAACTGTTGTTGAATTAACCCAGGAAAACATTCCCCAGGAAGATGATCCGTCAAAAAACCTTTTTGTACAATGCCAGATAGGCTGGACATTTTACCTGGYCAACCTGAAATCGGTTATCGAAGGCGGCAACGACCTCCGCAATAAGCGGCTGGATGTAGCCAGCAATTTTAAATAAATAGTTGACGACGGATTTTATGATTAACCATTTACAATGATTTGTGGCCTGGTTTAATTTACCCCATAACCACAAGGACGGATCAGCGGCGAACCTGGCAGTTTTAAAGTTTAAAACACCCGATTTTTAAGGCAGCTTTTTCTGAATTTTTTCGAAAAAAATTCCACTTTATTTTTGTGCTAATAAATGTACATTTTGTGTCAGTAAATTGCGCATTTATTGCTGAAAAATGTAAATTAATTGCCTTATTTTTAACTATTTATGCATGAATAAAGGGCTATTTTGATATATAAAAGGAAGCGTGTAAATTTGTATTGTTTACCCGTAAATAAAAGCGGTTTCTATATCGTTTTGCAAACATTACATTGGTGAAATCCTCCTTAATTTTTGCGAATTAGTGGCTGTTAGCTATGGCCCCTGCACTAAACATCATACATCCAAATAAATTCATTTTACACTGACAAACAAACCGCCGTATAATTATAGCTTTGTCAATCAAAAAATTCCCCCTTCAGGGGGTTAGGGGGCTTCGCTTATGTTTACAGGCATTATAGAAACTTTAGGAAAAATAACCGATCTGAAACAGGATCAGGGTAATTTGCATATCACGGTTGCATCGGCCATTGCGCATGAGTTAAAAATCGATCAGTCGGTAGCGCATAACGGCGTTTGCCTAACGGTAGTGGCCGTAGCCGACGGACTGCATGTGGTTACCGCCATTGAAGAAACGCTGAATAAAACCAGCCTGTCGCAACTTAAAATTGGCGAACCGGTAAACCTGGAACGCTGCATGCAAATGAATGCCCGCCTGGATGGCCACATTGTACAGGGCCATGTTGACCAAACCGCCGTTTGTACTGCATTTAAAGAACTTGACGGCAGTTGGGAATATACCTTTGAATATAATGCCGCCACCGGCAATGTAACTGTCGAGAAGGGCTCGATCTGTGTAAATGGCATCAGCCTTACCGTTGTCAATTCGCAGGTCAATAGCTTCTCGGTAGCCATTATCCCCTACACGTTTGAACACACCAACCTGCACAACGTACGCGAAGGCTCAGTAGTGAACCTGGAGTTTGATATTATAGGTAAGTACGTGGCACGGTTGATGAATAGGTAAGTATTAAGTAAAGAAAATGTCATTTCGAAACGAGGTACGAGTGAGAAATCTTATACACCCTGCATCACTATAGCGTGGTTTGATGCACATCGTACAAGATTTCTCCTCCCCCCTGCGCTCAATCCCCTTCCGGTTCGTCGAAATGACATTCGGTTATTTTAATAATGTGACCCCTACCGTGATAACTCTGTAACCCTCGCCATGGCATAACTTACATACTTTTGCTGTTTACCGGTTGGTTTACTGGTCATGAATTTTTTGTAGTACTTAATGGCCATTTTTTTGTTTTTGAGCGATCCATCGTACATCGTAGCCATCAGGTAATAAATTATAGGCTTCTCATCAAATTGAAGGGCTTTTTCATAGGCCGCTATCGCTGCTTTGTATTTTTTCCGTACATCGTAGCTATCGGCCATTTCGGTGTAATAATCACTTATATTGGGCGATATGCCTGCTTCAATAGCCTTGCCCAGGTTTTCAATCGCCATAGGCTGATCTTTGAGTTCTTTATAAGCCAGCGCGGCAATATAATAGCTGGTTTCTGATTGGCTTACTTCCGGGATCCGTTTAAAAGCATCTATACTGCATTCATATTGCTTCAGGTTGTAATAGGCCGATTCCAGTTTAGTCAATACCAAACCATTATCGGCCCCGGCCGCTATCAGTTTCAGACAGGTGTTTTTTACTACATCATATTTCTTTTCGGCGTATGAAAGTTTCAGCAGGCTTTGCAACAGCACAATGTTTTCAGGGTCCTGGCTTATTGCTCCATCCAAAACTTTTTCGGCCTGTGTGTTAAGCTTTAGGGTTACATACATATCGCTTAAGTCCGATGCCACATCGGCATCGGCAGGGTTTAACTTATTGGCTTTTTGCAGGTACATGGTCATCTTATCCAGTTCGTTTTTATCCTGGCTAATTTTTGCCAACTGTTTAAAAACATAAAAATTGGTCGAATCTTTTTGAGCTAATACCTGGTAGTACATTAACGCTTTAACATTATTACCCCGCCTTAAGTTGATAGAACCCAGGCTATAAAGCACCGCCTTACTGGTAGAATCTATAGCATACATGCGTTGGTAATACCCCTCGGCGTCGGGCAGTTTGCCGGCCATTTGCGATGTGTAGGCCAGTTTGCCCAGTATTTTTATATCGGTTACGGGCTCGGGATAGGTTTGCTTTAACAGGTCGGCAGCCTCGGCAAACCGCTGGCTTTGGTAGTAATCTAATAGTAAAGCATCACTTGCAGCGGTGGCCTGCTGGGCAATGGCAGGTTTAATTAAGCACGTCAACAACAGGCAAATTATAATATTCTTCATAGCAACTAACACATTAGTTATTTTAAACTAAATTATTAGTTATATATCAAATATCCAAATGGTAAACAATTTTTGTTATTTGAGGTTGAGTAGATATAACAATTAAAAAACACAACTTATGGATAAGCTAAAGAAATTCGGACTGATGGAGAAAATTGTCCATGAACTGGAAGACTTAAAAAACAGCCAGCAGGCAATCATCACCAAACTGGCTAAAATAGAAGTAGATAACATTGACCTTGGCGATAAACGCCTGGAAAAAGATTTGCCCGACATGCACCAGCGTGTTGCCGATAACCTGGACACCATTGCCAGCATCCTGCAAGATTTTGCCAGCCAAACCGAAAGCTACAGCGATAAAAATAACATTACCGCGCTAAGAGAGCAGGAAGCCATCGACAAATTGTAAAAGTTTGTTATTACATAAAAAGGGCGCCTTGAACTGAGGCGCTTTTTTTAGCGATTTTACTCTTTGGGCTCAAACGGTTGCCTATTAGCTATTTCGCCGCTGCCTTCTCAGCTTCCTTCCTCCTGTTACGGTTATATTTCTTTATTGCCTTAAAGTAATTTTTACGCTGAATATTTTCCAGGGCATCAATATCATTCCCTACCATCTGTTTTAAGTTCTCCTCTGTGCATTTTACTATGGGGCCGTCATCATGTAACTGAATACCAACAATTGTGCCCTCATAAAAATACTGCCCCGTTTCTTCGCTCAGGAACGAATATACATTGATATCGCCCGATACCACCTTAAACATCCAGCAGCTATCTTTAGCAATACCTTTAAAAAACTTCTCGGGCTCGGTATTTTGAAAAGCTGACCTTGGATTGGAAATCACGCCAAGGCCACGTTCGATACTGACAGTTTGATCAGGGTAAATCTTTTGGTTCCTGTTCGAATCACTCTTTGGCAGGCTCTTATCTACATAAAGCAGGTAAGTTTTATGCGTGGTTTCGTCGGTTAATATCCGTGAATTTATCTCCTTACGGCTGCCATCTTTCATAGTTGCAAAAAACGTGTGTTTGAAGTTAAAATCAGCCCGGTTCAGCATCATCATGTTCATCATATTCATTTGCATTTGCATGTTCATCTGCATACTTTGCCTGCTCAGCATAGTATTTACCGCTGCCATATTCTGGGCCGAAGATATTTTCCCGGCCAAAACAATAAAAAGGATCAAAAGATATTTACAAAACGGTTTCATTATGATTATTTAGGTAGGCTAATATATAATTTTGAAAAGCATATAACGCATACGCTTAATATAAACATCAATAAAAGAATGAAGCTTTAGTGGTAAGGACGATGCCTTCGGCCCGGGCTAACCGCTCATACTGCACAGGCCTTATTCACAGGCCGGTATCCGCTTTTATCCCTATCGCAACTGTCTGAATCAGAATTTTTCACCTTTTGTTTGCTTTTAAGAGGTGTTCAAGAAGGCTGCGCCGTTTACCGAATTAAAGAATAAGCAGAATGACAAAACATCTCCCCGGGGCAGGATGATGTATAACTTTAGCAGTATCGATTTTGGCATTTTAGTTACTTCAATTGAAAGCTGAACCATGGTTCACCACGAGGTGAAACCTCGCGACAGCTAATCAAAAAAATCCTGTCTTGATTCTTGACTCTTAATTCTTGATTCTATTTTTACTGATACTGTATATAAACAGGGCTCGGCTTTAACGCCAAAACCTCTTTAGGAGTAAGCATGCGTTTAGGTCCGTTTTTGATATCGTTTTTATAAAATAGCTTGAAGCCGGTAAATTGTACAGGCTCGGCAGCAATAAAGTATTTATAGGTTCCTTTTTTAAGGTCGGGGCCGCCCCAGCCGTCCATATCCATCACCAACTGAACTTCACTGCTTAGCTTGATGTCTTTATAATTGGTTACCATGCGTTTGGTAAAGCGGTGTATGATAAAAATTTTAGGCGGCAGGTTATTTTTCCTCACCAGGCCAGCCAGGTATTTGGATACATAGTTAATATCGTCGGCATCAAATGTACCAATGCGTTTACCTGGCACACTCCCCTCCTTCATGCTAAATTCCGGGTCGATACCTAAATGTACATTGGGCATCAGCAAATATTTTTCGAGTTTGGGAATCTCGGTTTGTACGGTGCTGAAACCAACCTGCAGATCAAGGAATACCAGCGCATTCATGGTTTTTGCCATGGCTATTACTTTATCTATCTGGCTAAAAGGCATCCTTAGGTTATGCAAGCCATTGCGGCCGGCATCGGCCTGGGCAGTTACACAAATGTAATGCAGGGCGGGTATTACTGGCGTAAGGGTATCGGCCTTTTCCCAAGCCTCGCATTCGGCTTTTAGTTTGTCCATCATTACTTTAGGCTCGTACTCGCCTAAAACCCCCATATTTTTGGAGTACATATTACCGTAATAAGCTACTACACGGTTAAAAGGCAAAATAGCCCCGGGTAATGGCAATGGTGCGTTTTTTACCGGCCAACGCCCGGTTTTATCGCCATTGGCCATCCGCTTCATTAATGAATCGTAACGAGCGGTATCAAGGGCAGCAATATTTTTTGTAGTGTCTTTTGCATTTCGGCTTACAACACCGGCTGCATAAACTTTATTAAATGAACCTGGTAAAAAAACAGCCGCAAGGGCCAAAAATGTAAGTACTGCTGTAATTCTTCTCATCTATAAAGTTTCGTTCTGTATGTTATTCAATACTTTTGCCACGCATTGCAGTGCTAATTGCCTGATCCATTAAACGTTCGGCAAAGGGCCTGGTAAATTCGTTTACTTCGTCTATATTTTTCAAAATGAGGTCTTTATCCCCCGTAGCAATAGCATTTTTTAAAGCGGCTATATAACTGATTGTTTGTTCAGTTTCCGCTGCCGATACATAGCTGCCATTCTTTTGCAAAAACCGCTCCACGGTATAAACCATCTGCTCGCCTTCAGTACGTGCTTCTATGAGCATACGTTCAGTTACATCGTCTTTAGCGTGGGTAATGCTATCCAATAGCATTTGCTCTACCTGTTCGTCGGTAATGCCGTAGGTGGGTTTTACCTCAACCTCCTGCTTAACGCCGCTGCGCAATTCAATAGCCTGTATGGTCAGGATGCCATCTGCATTCAGCAAAAAGTTGATATCTACTTTCGGGAAACCAGCTGGCATACTCGGGATGCCTTTCAGGTTAAACTCGGCCAGCTTGCGGTTTTCTTTGATCAGGTCGCGCTCTCCCTGGTAAACGGCAATTTTCATGTTTACCTGCCCGTCTATTGATGTGGTGTATTGCCTGCCGCCTTTGGTAGGCACCTTGCTGTTACGTGGAATAATGACATCCATCAGGCCACCCATGGTTTCGATACCGAGGGATAATGGGGTAACATCAAGCAATAAGATGTCTTTACGGTTACCGGCCAGTATATCGGCCTGTATAGCCGCCCCTAATGCAACCACTTCATCGGGGTTAACATCATCATGTACCGGGCGGTTAAAAAATTCGGCCACCATTTTCTTAACCAGTCCTGTACGGGTTGATCCACCTACCATGATCACTTCATCAATCTCTGCTACGCCGAGTTTAGCATCTTTAAGCGCGTTTTGGCAACTGGTGATGGTTTGCTGCACCTTGGGCATAATCAGTTCTTCAAACGTGTTCCTGTCCAGCGTACACCATATCTCGCCTATCTTTTCATTAAATAAGCTTTGGTGGGCAAATGCCTTCTTGGCTTCCTCTGCCTTAAGGCGCAATTGCTGGGCAAGCTCGTTATTGGCTATTATTCCGGCTTTATCCAGGTTATTTTTTTCAATCCAGTAATCAACAATAATGCGGTCAAAATCATCGCCGCCTAAAAAAGTATCGCCATTGGTTGCCAATACCTCAAAAATCCCGTTCTGAATTTGCAGTATCGATACATCAAAAGTACCGCCGCCAAGGTCATACACGGCAATGGTTTTTACTTCTTCGGGATCAAGCCCAATGCCATAGGCTAAACTTGCTGCCGTTGGCTCGTTAACAATACGTAAAACATCCAGCCCGGCCAGTTTACCGGCATCGCGGGTAGCCTGGCGCTGCGAATCATTAAAATAAGCGGGAACGGTTATTACCGCACGGTTGACCGGCGTTTTAAGCGCATGCTCGGCACGGGCTTTCAACTCTTTTAGTATCAGGGCCGATAGTTCAATAGGCGTATAAAATTTATCGCCTACTTTAATTTTTACCAGGCTCTCGGTATCATCGTCAATAACCTTGTACGAGAAAAAATCTTTATAATTTTCGATATCATGATAGCTGCGCCCCAATAAGCGTTTTACCGAAAAAACGGTATTCTGCGGATCGGTTATCAAATATTCTTTAGCCTCGTTACCTACCAAAATATCGCCTGCAGGCCCAAAATGGACTACCGAAGGTACCAAAACACCTTTACCTGTATCGTTGATAACATGGGGTTGCTTATCGGGATTAATAAAAGCCACCAGCGAATTGGTAGTACCCAGATCGATACCTACTATGATATCTTCTTTTTGCAGCGAGCCTGTTGCCAGGTTGATAGAAACTTTAGCCATTACTTTTACTTAACAAACCGCAAATGTACTCAGTTTTGGCAGATGCTGTGTCTTTTCAATCTCTAATTATCAAAATCAGTGCAACAGAACTGCCGAACCTTAATTAGCCGGTATTATTTCTCATAAATACCTACTTCGGGGTATTTCATAAACCTTATATATAAGCTATGTTTGTTTAAACAAACCCATCATAAACTATAAACACTGAGTAATTAGAAAATATACGACCTTATCACATCATTTTCTGAGGGGGAAATAGTTATAGTGAGGAGCCCGCTGAAGCAATTCAACGGGCTTATTTATTGAACAGGATTTAAGGATTTTGCAGGATTAACAGGATTTTTTTTCTGAATCAAAATTTTCAGAATTTAAGAATGTGCAGAATTTGCCATAGCAGCTTTCATCCTGTTAACTCTTAAATTCTGTAAACAGCGTAGCCTTCTTGAACACCTCTTAAAAACAAACAAAAGGTGAAAAATTCTGATTATGATTATGCCAGCGCTTCCGCAGCTTTCACTTTGCGTTCAAATAGCAACAGCGTGATCAGTAAAACAAACCCGATAGCAAAAAAGCCGTCCAGTACCAGCGCCGAATCACGCATTTCGCCTGTCAAGCCTTCTACAAAGCCGAAGGTGAACAAACCTACCACAATTGATAATTTTTCGGTAACATCATAAAAGCTGAAATACGATGCGGTATCGGGAATGTTTGGCGGTATGTATTTAGAATAGGTTGAACGCGATAACGACTGTACCGCCCCCATAACCAGGCCAACAAAAACGGCGGCAACATAAAACTGGTTTGCGTTTGCAATAAAGTACACGCAAGCGCATATTACGCACCACAGTCCTACTATAACCGATAGGGCTTTAACGTTGCCGTATTTTTCTGATGCTTTAGCGGTTATTGCAGCGCCAATGATGGCCACCACCTGGATAACCAGTATTATGCCTATCAATGCATCATCGGGCATTTTAAGCTCTTTGGCAGCAAAATTGGCGGCCACCAGCAAAATGGTTTGCACCCCTACCGAATAGAAGAAGAATGCCGGCAAAAACCGTTTTAGCAAGGGCAGCTGTTTAACTTTTTTGAAAACCTTAGCCAACTCCTTAAAGCCACCGGTAACCACATTATACTCATGCGATCCTGCATTTGGCGTCCCCTTGGGTAAAATGTAAAATGGAATAAGCGAGAAGCCTATCCACCATAGGGCAACTATCAGAAAAGAAAGCTGCGCCGATTTATCCTCTGTCATCCCAAACCAGGCATGCCATTGCACAAACACCAAACAAAGTACCTGCACCACAATGCTGCCTGCAAAGCCATAAATAAAGCCTTTGGCGCTTACAGCATCCTGCTTATCAATGGTGGCTATTTGCGGCAGGTAGGAGTTATAAAATACAAAGCCACCACAATACCCCACAGAGGCCAGCCCAAAACATATCATCCCAAACTCAAAGGTCTTCATGTCAAAAAAGTACAAGCCAAAGCAGGCAAGTACCCCAAGCCAGGTAAACAGTTGCATGTACAGTTTTTTGTGGCCCTTGTAATCGGCGATGGAAGTTAAAATTGGCAATAGCGCTACAATGATGAGGTACGATAGCCCGAGGATATAGTTTGACAACACCGTATTTACATACCTGTGGCCAAAAAAGGTAACCATGCCTCCAGGGTTTTCATACTGCGTAATCCCCACGTAATAAGCCGGGAATATGGTAGAGGTGATCACCATATTATATGATTGGTTGGCCCAATCGAACATAGCCCATCCCCAGATGGTTTTTTTGTTGTTTTTTTCTTGCATTGTTTTGGTAAGGCGTCGATGGAGAGTGGCTAATATTCCGAATCAGAATTTTCAGAATTAAAGAATAAACAGAATTGAAAAAAAGCATTTTCAAATTCTCAAATCTTCAAATTCTCAAATTCTCAAAATTAAATCAGCCACTCCCTATTTTATCCCGTAATGGTCGTTCATTAATTTTACAAAGATGGGGCCGGGTAAAATGGCCTTCAGGGTAGGTACAATGGTTTGGCCAATTGCGCCCACCAAATAGCTGTGGGCAGGTTTTGATTTGCCTACTATTTTAACAATTTGTGCTGCCAGTTTTGAAGRTGCGGCACCAATGCTTTCATCTTTTTCCATGGCGGCAACGGCTGCGTCAAACTCAGCTTTCAGTTTATCATTTTTAAGTGTGAACGGTAATTTTTCGCGGTTGCCGGTAAAGTCGGTTTTAAAATCACCGGGATTTACTACCGATACCTTAACACCTGTATTTTGCAATTCCATACGCAGGCTTTCGGAGTAGCCTTCTATCGCGAATTTTGATGCGCTGTATAAGCCCTGGTAAGGCAGGCCAAACAGCCCGGCCAATGAACCTATATTAATAACCAGGCCCTGCCCTTTTTCAATCATACCCGGTAAAACGGCACTGCTTACACGCACTACGCCAAAAAAGTTAACTTCAAACTGCTTTTTAGCGGCATCAACCGGCATGGCATAAAGCGGGCCTGTAATGCCGTTACCTGCATTATTAACCAAAACATCAATCTTGCCATCGGCTTTAATAATGGTTGCAATAGCCCCGTTTACAGATGCGTCATCGGTAACATCCATTTGTAAAGGCATAAATGATACGCCGCTTATGCGTTTAATATCGCGCGTGGTACCATAAACAGTGTGGCCCTGGGCAGCAAGTGCTGTTGCGGTAGCCAAACCTAAACCGGATGATGCCCCTGTTACAAGAATTACTTTTTTCATTTTTTGATTAGTGATTAAATACTTTAAGTTTTGAATTATTTATGCAGGGTAATAATTCGCCATAAAACTATAAAATTATAATTACAGGGTGACAGCCTGAGGTAAAAAAGCCTAAACTATTTTTAAACCCGGCTACTTTAGTTCAAGAATTCAGAATTCTAATTTAAAACACCAGAAATTCAATGTATTCAACGGAGCTAAACCGAAAAAAAAAATAGAAAAACTTTGAATTGATAATTTCGGCAGGCAGCTGCAAATAAATATCTTGCATTATTAAACCTAAAGATTTCTTTAGTAAAAACTTCACCACGCCATACCAGGTATATGCTAAAAGATACGCTGAAAAAACTGATAATCCGTGACCTTGAAAAGTTAAAGCACGAGATAGAAGCTTACCAAAACGAGGAAAAGTTATGGCTTATTGAAAAGAATATTCTGAATTCTGCGGGTAACCTCTGTTTACATTTGGTGGGCAACCTGAATACATACATCGGCGCAGAATTTGGTAAAACCGGTTATGAGCGAAACCGGGAAGATGAATTTGCGCTGAAAAATGTGCCACGCGCAGAACTGGTAGATAAAATAGAAAAAACGATCATCACGATTGAAAAAACCTTCAATATGATGTCAGACCATCAGTTGACTGAAAAATACCCAGCCGAGATATTCTTAAAAGATGCATCTACCGAATACTTTTTTGTGCACCTGGCCATGCACTTAGGCTACCATTTGGGGCAGATAAACTATCATCGCCGACTGCTGGACAATTGATGTATTTTGCGTATTATCTTTGCGTAAAAAGCAAACCGGCTGCTTTTCGCACAAAGATATCACTGTACAAAGCACTTCATTTTTTCCTGTTTGCGCCTTAGCCTCTTTGTGCGACTTTATTCGTCATTTTAAATTTTCAAATGGCGTTTTACTTAATTTTACATCATTTTAGCCCGATAAACGAAAAAAATACTGATTTTTGACGACAACAAAACAGCACGCAACATTGGTTATCACTAATTCAAAATACGAAGAAGCGCTTCTTAATTACAATAAAAAAATAGCCGATACCAGTGTAGAGGATATGGTGCTCAATATGGGCCCACAGCATCCATCTACCCATGGCGTTTTGCGTTTGGAACTGATAACCGATGGCGAAATTGTAAAGGAAGTAATACCGCATATTGGTTACCTGCACCGCTGTTTTGAAAAACATGCCGAATCATTAACCTATCAGCAAACCATCCCGTTTACCGACAGGCTTGATTACCTGGCATCTATGAACAACAGCCACGCTTTTGTGATGGGGGTTGAACGGATGATGGGCATCGATAAAGACATACCTAAACGCATCGAATACATCCGCGTACTGGTTTGCGAGCTTAACCGCATTGCATCGCACCTGATAGCTATTGGCACCTACGGTATAGATATTGGCGCTTTTACCCCTTTTTTATGGTGCTTTAGGGATAGGGAGCATATTATGGGCATGCTGGAGTGGGCTTCGGGCTCGCGCATGCTATATAATTACATCTGGGTTGGTGGCCTTTTTTATGACCTGCCGGTTGGCTTTGAAGAACGTTGCCGCGATTTTGTGGAGTATTTTAAACCCAAAATGGTGGAGCTTAACCAACTGCTGACCGATAACCAGGTATTTATATCGCGCACGGCAAATGTTGGCGTACTGCCTTTAGATGTAGCCATCAACTACGGTTGCAGCGGCCCTATGCTACGGGCATCGGGCCTTAAATGGGATTTGCGCCGCATTGATAATTATTCGGCATATCCCGAGCTTGATTTCGAGATCCCCATAGGTACCGGGCTGATGGGCAAAGTAGGCGATTGCTGGGACCGTTACAAAGTGCGTGTTGATGAGATTGAACAATCTGTAAGAATTGTAGAGCAATGCCTCGACCGCCTGCAAAAAGAATTGAAACGCACACCCGATTTTGACCCGCGCGCCAAAATGCCCCGCAAAACCATCCCCAAAGCGCAGGATTATTACGTACGTTGCGAAGGTGCCAAAGGCGAACTGGGTTTTTACTTTGTAGCCGACGGCAAATCCGAAATCCCCACCCGTGTAAAAGCCCGCGGGCCAAGCTTTAACAACCTCTCCGTACTGCCCGAAATTTCAAAAGGCGTACTGATTGCCGATTTGATTGCCATTGTAGGATCGATAGATTTTGTGTTAGGTGAGGTGGATAGGTAGCAGACGCAACTGTCTTGATACCTGCTACTAACTACTTGATACTAATACGGGCGTTGCCTGCGGCCGGGCTTTTTGCTCATACTGCACAGGCCTTAGCCGCAGCCTGCCCTCTTTCCTTTCGCCCGGCCGGTATCCGCGCCAATCCCTAACGCAAATTGTCTGAACCTGAATTTTTCACCTTTTGTTTGTTTTTAACAGGTGTTCAAGAAGGCTAAGCCATTTACAGAAATAAAGAATTAACCGAGTTTAAAAAGCCAATTCGAGAAATTCTAAAAATTCGTTTAATTCAAGTTCAGACATGCAAATCAAAATCCAAAAAAATCCGACAAATCCGACGAATCCCGGTTCAGAAAAGGTCTTTAATCAAAAAAGAGACACCTTACGGTATCTCCTTTTAATTATTAATTTTTATTGGAATTGGGCGTTATTAATAAGCTTTAACCATGAACACATAGTTTTTTAGCTTTTTGACTTGTTGCGGCCGACTTAACCCTGCCAGTGTATTTTTAGTACTTAACGTTAAATCTTTACTCAATGAATCGGACGGTATATTTTGGATAGCTTTTAACAAATAAGCCGATTTTTTTGCAAAACCTGCACCAGCCATCTCGGGCTGCCTGCCGCTTATAATACCAACAACGTTGCCTTTACCATCTAACAATGGGCCACCGCTATTACCCGGATTAACGGGAATAGATACCTGATATTCTGTTGTATCGCCGGAGTGGCCATTTCTCGCTGTTAACGAACCTGGGCCATAATTCTCTTCGCCGCTTGGATAACCGAATGTATAAACATCTTCGCCCAAATCACTTAATGATTTCTTAAAATTGTAAGGCACATTTCCAAGGTCTTTAAATGCAGGGTCGTTTATCTGCAATACAGCTATATCATATTGTGGTTCTGTATAAATCACTTTAGCATGGAATGATTCCCCAGCCGCATTTTGAACATATACCGAATCGGCACCATCAATCACGTGAAAATCTGTTGCAATATAGCCGTTGGATGAAAGTGCAAAACCAGTACCCCTGTATTTACCGGGACTTGTATTTGTTTTACGGCCTTTCATATCTTTTAACAAACCACTGGTTTTACCCTCCAGTGTCGCCTGTGATTTTTTTATTTTGCCTATTTCCTCGCTTAACTTTTCATAGTTAGATTGATGACTGTTAAGCTTACCTGTAAAAAACAAAGTGCTCAATATTGCAAAAATGGCTATCGACGCAGCTACCGATATTTTTGAATGGTGGTGCCTCCACATATTTACTATCCAGTTGGGCTTAATTAAAAGCTCTTCTTTCAGTGTATGTACATCAATTTCGCTGTGAATAGCATCCAGTCGCTTTTCCAGTTCAACGCGTTCGCCGTATTGTTTAATCAGCCCTACAAATAGTTTATGCTCTATTACCTTGCTGTCAACATTCGCGTCGTTTTTACGCAATGTCTCAAATTCGGCACGCTCACCGGCGGTCATATCGCCGTTTAGGTACCTGTCAATCAATTCCAGAATAAGGTTCTCGCTCATCTCTTTACACTCCTTTTACTTCTGCTGAAAAAATAACTTTTTCAGCCTTTGCAGGCATTTATACTTTTGCGTTTTGGCATTATCGGCATTGGTGTACCCAAAACGTTCACAAATCTCCTGCATCGATCTGTTATGTATATAAAAATCTTCCATAATAGTTTTACAGGGTTCGCCTAACAACTGAAGGGCCGCCTCCATTTTATTAAACTGTATATCCCGGTCATTATGTTTTTCAACCTCGTCATCAACAGGCAGGTACTCTTCAAAATCCCTGATATCGCCCCCGTACCTGTTCATCTGGCTTAACCTTTTAAGCCAAAGCCTGCGGCAAACCGAGTAAATGTATGTTTTAAGCTTACTGCTTAACTCAAACTCGCCCGATTTTATCTTGTTATAAAGAACAATGATAGCTTCCTGGTATATGTCCTTGGCATCATCCTCGTTTCCGTTATTGTTGATAATTAACTGTAATATCATCGGGAAATAGGTTGTATATAGTCTTTTTAGTACTATTTCCGAATTGTTAAGTATCCCAAGAACTATTTCGCTATCTGTTGGTGCCGAAGCTTTTAAGTCTTTACTCACTATTAATACTGTTTATGCCAAAATGTAACCCAACGTTGTAAAAAAAAGAATCAAGAGTTAAGAGTCAAGAATCAAGACTAAATGAAAAGCGTTGAATCTGATAAAAAAGGGAACGTTTAATTACCGCCCGGATACTTGACTCTCAATTCTTGATTTTCTTCAAGTGATTCTCTTCAAATGTTAATACTATAAAAGCAAATAAGGTAACCCCCTAAGGTAAATTATAGCATAGGGGCAAATCTGCAAAAAAAAAGTGGCAACCAAACTTGCTATTACCACTTTGAAAATAACCAAAAAAGTAAAAATTTTATTTTTAATTAATTTAATGGGTTACCTTTTTCATAAAAGTGTATTAACAACAGTAAACGATTAAAAATACTAACATTTTAAAACACACAACGATGAAAAACTTATTAAAAACCAGCTTTGTTGCTTTAGTTCTTGCTGCTTCTTTCGCTGCTTGTAATGGTAATGCTAAAAAAGAAGGTGGTGATACTACCGTTAAAGTTGACTCTACAGTTAAAATTGATTCTACAGWTAAAACTGATTCAACCAAAGTTGATACAGTAAAAAAAGACACAGTTAAAAAATAACTGACTGCTGTCGCGCTATAAAAAGAGCCAAGGTACTACTTGTTGCTCTTTTAATGGTTTAATAGTTTTTTTGATAAAAGGTAACCAATATTTTTTTTTAAAAATCATGGGTTACCTTTTATCATTAATTGTATTAACTACCGAACGATCAAAAAATTATTAATACTCATAAAACTCAAAACATGAAAAATTCATTCAAATTAGGTTTAGTTGCCTTAGCTATCGCTACTTCATTTGCAGCTTGTAAAGGTGCTGGTTCATCTACCCCTGTTGATTCAGCAAAAGCAGATTCAGCAAAAGTTGATTCAGTGAAAAAAGATTCAACTGTAGCAACTGATTCAACTGCTAAAGCTGGTGCAGCTAAAGTTGACTCTGTAAAAAAAGATACAGCTAAAAAATAATTATTAAGCCTTTAAACTGGCTGAAGTATAAATCTTCATGCCTTTTTATAGA
>NZ_JBFUIJ010000018.1:0-123212 GCF_056401935.1 Mucilaginibacter sp. P4_D1 | reverse complement strand
AGCCCTTGGATTCCAGTTGTGGCTTCTCATATCCTAATGGAGCAAGGTTCTTTTCTTCCAGGTAAATGTTCAATTGCCCGCTCTCAGATGAGCGAACATCCATAAGTTCAAAATATTCTAAAAGACCTTCAGGTAAGATTAAACGGACAAGGGTTTCGTATGCTGCTGACAAGGGTATTCGTATTTGTTATTCCTGTCGCAAAACAAATACTTTTTTTATTCCCCCACAAGAATTCCGCTTGATCCCAACTCAGCAGCTATTACTTTTAATTATTAAAGCTGCAATTGATTCAATACCGGTTTACTCAATCCGGATAATTGATCTTGCTCCGGTTTTAATAGTTCCAGTACTGCAATGTCGTTATGTCCTTTTTTTAGCCACTCTGCAGGCAGGTATAGCGTTTGCTGCGGGCCGATGTTCCAATACCGCCCCAGGTTGTGTCCGTTTACCCAAACCACACCTTTACCCCAGCTGCTTAGGTCGAGGTAGGTATCTGCAACCTTGCTAAGGTTAAAGCTTCCCTTTTTAATTAGCGGCGAATGGGAATTATGCTTAACTGTACTAAACTTAACCGCATTTAAATTACTGAAGGGTAATGAATACATTTTCCAATGCTGCACTTCGCTGCCGGCAAAAAGCACCTTTTGGGTAATGCCTTTTTTGTTTTGCAGCAGGTATTTGCCAAAGTTTATGCGGCCAAGGTTTTCAACCAAAATATCCAATGTTGCTTTGCCGGCGGGTATGGTAAGGGTTAAACTATCCTGGTTTAAACGGCGGTCAAGTGTGCCAACGGTTTTACCGTTAATCATTACTACAGCGTAATCTCTTAATTCTTTAAGTTTAAGCACGCCCGCTTTACCTCCAACGATTGTGCTTCGATATAACACAAAACCATAGTCCTGGCGCAGGTCTTCAAAAGTAAGCGGGGTAATGCTGGTTTTGGGGATCGGTAAGGCGTTCAGCACACTTGCCGACTGAACGAATTTAATTGCCGGTATAGCCATTGCAGGTTTCGCCGCAGGTACAGCAGGCAGCTTCACGGTGGCAGGCAGGTGTTTTTGTATCACTTCCCTGAACTTCATAAACTTTGAGGTGGCATTACCTGCCTCATCCAATGGGGCATCGTAATCATAACTGCTTATTTGTGGCTCGTAAGGTGTGCCGTCTTTATAATTGGCGCCGTTCATGAATCCGCGCGTCGTACCGCCATGAAACATATACATATTGATAGATATACCTGCTGCCAAAACAGAATCAAGGTGGCCTGCATACTGTTCGGCTGGTACAGTATGGTGTTTGGTGCCCCACCAGTCAAACCAGGCTGGGTACCATTCGGCAATATAGTATGGCCCTTTGCCGTCATGGTTGTCGTTGATTATCTTTTTCACCTTAGCGGGGTCATCCAGCCCGTTAACGGCCGGCAGCAGGCCGGGCAAATGGCCTTTTACCAAATCGGGCGCCGGATCGCAGGTGTACAGTAAGCCATCAAAGCCGGCTTCTTTAAAAAATTTTTGGTTGATAGATAAATATTCTTTATCGCTGCCGTACGAGCCATACTCATTCTCTATCTGCACCATTAATATGTTACCGCCATGGTTTATTTGCAGCGGGGCCAATTGTTTGCCTATTTCTTTAATATAACTTTCGTATTCTTTAAGGTACCGGGCTTCTTTACTGCGTACTTCCAACCCTTTTTCGTTTTGCAGCCAATAAGGATAGCCGCCGAATTCCCATTCGGCACAAACGTACGGGCTTGGTCGCAATATTACCCACAGCCCTTCTTCCCGGGCTATCCTTACAAATTCGGCTACATCGTTATTTCCGGTAAAATCGAATTTACCCTTTTGCGGCTCGTGCAAGTTCCAGAAAACATAGGTGCCTATCGTATTCAGTCCCATTGCTTTGGCCATTTTCATACGCGAGCGCCAGGCCTGGCGGGGTACACGGGGGTAATGCATCTCGCCCGATATCATCTGGAAAGGCTTGCCATCCAACAAAAATGATTCATTGCCCAGGGTAAAAGTATGGGTTTGCGCAATTGTACTAATGACATTTAAAAGGAACAGTATAGATAGGATAAGGTGTTTTAATTTCATATTGGTGTTATTAAAGCTGTTTATATTTTATAATAGTGCAGTTTAAGTTATAATTGATTTGTAGCGATCAAAAAAAAGATATACCATTTAATGATGTGCCACCTGATTGTTGTGCTTGGCTAAAACCCATTGCCCAACTTTAACACCTTGAATTATGCCATTGTCAATAGCATCTTTAAAGTGAATACCCCCCCAAAACCGCGACATACCGGCCTCGGTAGCAGCCTGTGTAAATGAATTAAAACTGCGGGGGGTAAGGCCATATTTTTCTTCCACGTTATCTGTATAATGAAAATTGTCGCCAAAATAATGCGTAAGTATCACCGCAGATGCTGACGATATTACAGAGTGACCGCTAATATATTCGGGGAATGGAGGGGTTTGCAGTAGCGGTTTCCAATTAACATCAATATATTTTCGGATTGCGGTTTCAGGGCGTACCCTGTTGGTGCGGTACTTGTCGTCCCAGCAGCATATAAAACCATCCAGCAACCCGGTTGCCACCATGGTATGAATTTCCATGGCTTTTGAAAACCCGGTTTTTGCCTGTCGGCATGCAATGCCGGTAATTCCCATCCAATGTGCCCCTGGCGAAATCTTTTTCAGGCCTATCAGCATGTGCCCATTGTCCTGAACAGCAAACGGATTGCAATCCCAAAAGCCTGCTATTGTTCTCTGTTCGGTAGTTAATCCTTCTGCGCTTGCTTTATAGTTCATCATCATGAATTTATAGAAGGCACTGTTTTTATCTTTCGAGAAAGGAATTGGAGGTGCTGGCAGAAACTGCGAGGCAGAATCAAGTGTAAGCGGACGGATGGTATTGAAATAAGGTTCAACCGGGGCCATGTAAGCCGGTGGGGTAGGGTCCCAGGTGCCATCTTTGCCAAGTGGGGTATACCTTGTATAATTGCTTATCCTGTTGTATTTATCCTTTTTGGCATAAGCCAGTATCTGTTTACTTATAGCCTGCGCGTAATGTTTTGAGCTGTCAATAACCTCATCTGTAAAACCTATTTTTTTGCACGAATCCAAAAAACTCTCCTCGTACTTAATTAATAAACTGCCCGATGGCTGCATTTTGCCCGCGGTTTCCATCATGGCTATCAATGCGCTTAACTGGTAGGCATATCCCTTAGCGTAAGCCGGTTTTTTAACAACGGGGTATTCATTTAAAATGCCATGCATGCTTTTAACACTTTTGTCATTTTCTGACACTACTTCATACCCGGCAAGGCAGGTGTATGAAAAGAAACGGGCTGCCAGCGGGGGATTGGTTACATCATGGATCATAATAACCGTCATATGATCAATCACCTTGGTAATATCGGCACTTGTTAAAGCCGGCGGCACCTGCTTTTTACCACAGCCGGTATATAAAATGGCTGCCCCTAAAAGCATGGTTGATAAAAAAGCCTTCGTGCTCATATAATTAAAATTCTTTATAGGCTTTTACCCCTTGTTGATTAATTCCGAAATATAAAATGTGGTTAATTTCAAGCACACTTCTTACATCTCCCCATAGTTTAAAGCCCGACTGAAGTTGAGGTATGTATTCAAAATGTCCCTTGCCATCGCCTTTTAACAGCATGCCATAATTGGCGTCGTATTTGCCTAAACGGAGCCTGGCCCTGTTAATGTTACCACATAAAAGTAGATCCTGGTTACCATCATGATCGTAGTCAAGACCGGTTATTGTAAAAACGGGTGAATACTGAGCCTGTAAAGGCAGCGGCGATGAATGTAGCTTGCCTTTGCTGTCACTTAAGAAAAGAGTGGTAGCCAGGTTATTGGCCTGCAAATGGTCAGCCCCTTTTAACTCTAAAGCTGTAAATATATCTGTAAGTGTGGCATCAGCATAACTCTTATAATCAGGGAAACGCGGGCGCATGATACTGAGTTGTTCTAACAGCTCGTCCCGCGAAACGTATGGATAACTTTGGTGCTGAATATAAAAACAAAAGATGGGGTCAACAGCGCCATTGTCGTCAAAATCCTTATAGTACATTTCTGCGGGTTCGTTGTCACTGGCTTTGCATTGGGTATTTAATCCCTGGTTACCAACAATCAGGTCTGGATGCCCATCGTGGTTAAAATCTTCTATCAGAATTTTGTTCCACCAGCCGCTGTTTGGCTTATCAAAATAGGCCTTTGTATTATTTACAAGCTTCCCGCCTTCATTGATTAATACGGTTACCGGCATCCATTCTCCAACTAAAACCAAATCCGGTTTTTTATCTCCGTTCATATCTACCCAGGCGGCGTCAGTCACCATACCTATATGTTGCAGGGCAGGGTTATATTTTGCGGTTTCATCGGTGAAATGCCCTTTGCCGTCATTTATTAGGATATAACTTTGAGGCGTTTCGGGATACCTGCCGGGTATTACCCTGCCGCCTACAAATAAGTCGGGGTGTCCGTCGGCATTAATATCGGCTACTCTTACACAGCTTTTACTACTGCGCATTGAAGGTAATGCATCTTTTGCCTTTGTAAAATTGCCTTTTCCATCATTTAAATAAAGCCTGTCCTGTAATAAAGGGTCATCAGCTGTATAATTATCGTAGCCTCCGGAAGCTACATATAAATCCGGTTTACCATCGCCATTGGCATCCAGGAATACTGCATCTCCATCGTTGCTTTTTTTATCTGCTTCAAAAGCCGGCTGTGATTTTGCGGCAAAATTACCCCCTGCTTGCTGAATATACAATGTGCCTGATTGTCCGCTGCTGCCACCCACGTACACATCTTCCAGGCCATCGGCATTTACATCGCCTTTTATCATACACGGGTTTGTGAATGATAATGGGTTTACCATTAGTGGCTGCCGTTTAAAATCATTAATTGCGTTTTTTTCCTGTTTATTATTTATGGGAGAAGCCACTTCTGCGAAAACTGGCTTTACAGGTTTCGGTAGCAGAGAGGTGTTAACTGCATTTTTTTCTTCAAGCGTTAATTCCTGATTGGCTTTTATATTTTTTAAAACCTGCTCTTTTCCCTGCTGCCATACTATCCGCAATGAATCAACCTCATGATCCTTACCCAGCCCGAAGTGCAATATTGGCGAAACGCTTGATTGAAAGCCCCGGCTTGGCATTTGCTCCAGGTATTGCTTTTTATTTTTTATGTAAATGGTAACTTTCGCCCCCACACCCTGCGTGTTTTTAGCCGCACCGTTTAGTTTAAGTTGCAGGTAGTGGTTGTTTACTTGTTTGTCTGATTCATTTTGATAGATAAATGCCGGTTGATTAATATTGTTGGTTACAAGGTCTAAATCTCCGTCATTATCAAGATCGGCATAAACTGCGCCGTTGCTGTTTGACGATTGTGTAATACCCCAGGCAGCGCTGGTGTTGGTAAAAGTTAAATTGCCATTGTTTTTGAAAAGATAACTTTTTACTTGCGAAGACGGCATTTGTTGTACCAGGGTATATATATCTTTCCGCATCAATCTTCTGTCTTTCAAAAAATCGCCCATATATTTCACAAAATCCATGTTAGTGAAATCGCGGGTATAGCCGTTGGTTACAAACAGATCTTTCCAGCCGTCGTTATCATAATCGGCAAATAGGGGAGCCCAGCTCCAGTCGGTATTTGAGATACCCGATAGTTGCCCTGTCTCGCTGAAGGTGCCGTTACCATTATTCACTTGCAACATATTGCGCATGTACTGGTAATAGAACCCCGTGCGAAGAGTTAATCCGAATTTTTCGTAATTATCTGGTGCAAATAATAGCTTTTGCCTGTGATTATCTTCAGGGAGCATATCCAGCGTGAAAATATCGGGCGAGGCATCGTTGTTAATATCAGAAACATTATTTCCCATCGAAAACTGGGAGGTATGCCCTACAGATGTTTGTATTTTATTGGTGAAAGTGCCATCACCATTGTTAATATAAAGGAAATCGGGGATGGTGTAGTCATTAGATATATAAATATCGGGCCATCCATCGCCATTAATATCGGCTATTCCTGCCCCAAGGCCATAGGTTAAATCAGAACTGCTTATACCAGCCTGTTGCGTTACATTTTTAAAAATATTATTGTCGTTTTTATACAATCGCACTCCATTTGGCGAATCTGATTTTTTTAAAATAGCTGTTGTGTTTACTTCATCTAAAACAGGCAGCTGAATTGGGCTGTGGTTTAATAAAAACATATCCAGGTCGCCATCCCTGTCGTAATCAAAAAAAACGGCCTGTGTGCTGTATCCGGCATCTGCAAGTCCATATTGTTGTGCCTGTTCTGTAAAATGCGGAACACCGTCTTTGTCATTTCCACCGTTAATAAAAAGTTGATTTTGTCTTTTCTCTGCTTTTAGGTTTCCTGAATAGCAAACGTAAATATCCAACTTGCCATCGCCATTTACATCGGCCATGGTAACCCCGGTTTTCCAGGGTCCGGGCCGGCCGGCTACATCGGCTGCGGTTGTAATATCGGTAAACTGCATGTGGCCTTTATTGAGGTACAATTTATTATCGGTCATGTTGCCGGTAAAATATATATCCAATAAACCATCGCCATTTAAATCGCCGGTTGCAACACCGCCACCATTGTAAAAGTATTCATACATCAAAACGTTGGTATTTAAGCCTTCGGTTAACGTATTGCTGAAATCAACGTGTGTTTGTTCGGGAGTGAGTAAGGTGAATAAAGCGTTGCTGCTGGTGCCGCCTTCCCCTTTATTTTCGGCCGGGTGCCCGCAACTTGTTAATGCAATAACTCCGATTAAAAGAAGTTGTGGAAATAATTTAATGTATGTGTTCACCAAGCGCCGTTTAAATTAATGGACTAAAACTTTAAAAGAATGCCGGTATTTTACCACCGGCATTCTTTAGGATAAATATATAAGAATTTTATACCCCTTTAGTTGTATCCGGGATTTTGAACTAACTTCTTATTTTTGTTAATCTCGTCTCTGCTAATAGGTGGAAAATAAACCTTGTCCTTCCACGTACGGTTTTCAACTCCAGGATCAAGTTCCTGTACCGTGTAGGTGTAACTGTAGTTATCGGTATTGTACCTATAAACGCTCACCGATTTTCCCGGCTTTAAAGTACCTGTAATTTTTATAATTTTTGCTTTATTGCCAAGTGTTTGCGGACCAATCAGCCAGCGGCGAGCATCATAAAACCGTTGCTCTTCAAACATCATTTCAACATTTCGTTCGTTCCGGTACCGCTGTACCAAAGCATCACCTGCGTCTGTGATCGCCGGCATACCCGAACGGAAACGAATCTTATTGAGCCAGGTGCGGGCTGTGCCTTCGTCACCCAGGGCTAAGCACGTTTCTACATAGTTAAATACAACTTCAGTGTACCTGATCATAGGCGATGGTACCTCCTGACGTGTGTTATTATCAACAATAGCCGGATTAGGATCCATGAACTTCCTGATAGCATATCCTGTACGGGTACCGTTCCAGTTTTCGATAGGACCGTTCCTGGTATCCAAACCAAAGTAAGCGATAGCACCGCTGCCTGCGCTGCCGGTTTGGTAGGTACCCATTTGAATCTCATTATAAGGGTCTATACCCGCACCGTCAGCCGTACGCGGTTTCCATGGGGCACCGTCGTATAGAATGGAAGCATAAAAACGAGGGTCCCTATTTTGATAAGGTGCTGCAGCTTCAGTTGGTTTGCTCCAGTCGAACTTGGAGCCGTCCATCATCTCATAGTCGTCTACCATGTTCTGGGTAGGCTCGCTTGATGTCCAGCCATGGTAGCCGTTAGTACAATTGTTACGGGCATACCAGGCACCCCACTCGTCTTTGGCGTTGGCGAAATAACGGGCAAACAAAATTTCTTTTTCGCCGCCATTTCTTGATAAATAAGAGTTTTGATAGTTGGTAAAGCCGTCGGCTGCAGAAGCCGGCGCAGATAAATCAAGTGCATAGCCATAGCCTAAATTCAACACTGCCTGTGCAGCGCTTTGCGCTTTTTTCCAACGGCCATTAACGTCGGCTGTAGTATATCCCAACAACTCGTAATTCTTAAACGTTGCATCAAGCGCGCTCATTTTTGCTTTCGCGGCTGATCCATCCGACATATCATGCAAAGGACTGGCGGCATATAATAACACCCTAGCCTTTAAGGCCAAAGCCGCATCACTTGTGGCGCGTCCTTTTGCTAATGCTTTACCTTGCAGCAGGGTACTGGCTTTGTCAAGGTCGCCTACTATAAAATCAACACAATCAGAATAGCTGCTCCTGGCAATCGTAAAGTCAGTAGCGCTGGCCGCATAGGACGATTTTACAAGTGGAACTCCACCATAATAACGCAGCAACTGATTATAATAGTAGGCGCGCATAAATAAGGCTTCGCCCATTAGTCTGTCGGCCAGCGTTTTATCAATTGTAGATTTGGCCAATTGTTCTAAAGCAATGTTAGCAGACCTTATCCGGGCGTACATTGAACCCCACTCATACGTATGGGGCACGTTACCCAGGGTGGCGGGGCTTATATTCCCTTCCATTATGTTCTCTTTTCCAAAATTATAGAGTGCATTATCTGTTTGGCAATCGAGGTTCTCCTGATTGAGCTCCCCTTCATACAAGCCGTTATACAACTCCGTTACAAAACCTTCAGAGAGGTTTGGATCTGCCCAGGTAGTTACTGATGATGCCTGGTTCAATGGTGTTGTATTTAAAAACTCCTTTTTACATGATGCAAGCAGCACTACCGACAGTATCGCGATTGTTGAAATATTTCTTATAAATGTTTTCATATCGTTCAAATTAAAATTTTATACTTGCGCCCAAATTGATGACCCTCGACTGTGGATAATAGTGACCATCTGAACTGGTTGATTCAGGATCATATATATGCTGCTTTGCTAACGTTAACAGGTTAAGTCCGTTTGCATAGAAACGCAAGTTACTCATGCCAATTACTTTACCGATTGTAGATGGCAGGGTGTACCCAAGCTCAACGTTTTTAAGCCTCACATAATTCATATTAAGCAGCCAATAGGTATTGCCGTTTGAGAAATATTGATTATTCCGGTCGACAGTACGGGGGTAAACTGTGCTTGGGTTATCAACAGTCCAGCGATGGTCGTAGCTGTACTTGGTGAAGTTACCTATTGTTCCAGACTCGGTTTGGAAGTAAAGCTGTGCGCCCGTTGCACCCTGGAATAAAACAGTTAAATCGAAGTTTTTATATTGTACCCCAAAACTTAAACCTCCCTGGAAAGTAGGCGTGCCGTTTTTATCGTTTCTCACCTGGTCATCACCGTTAATTTTACCATCGCCATTTACGTCTTTATACATCATATCTCCCGGGCGAAGGGTACTGGCACCAACCCCACTGTAGTCAATTTTATTGGCATCAATTTGAGCCTGTGTCGCAAATATGCCGGTGTATACATAATACAAGTTGCTTCCGATAGGATGGCCGGTAGACCTTTGCCATGTTGGCACTCCGCCTGGTTCATTCCATAAATCGATTTTGTTTTTAGAAAAGCTGCCGGTAACACCTACATTATATCGTACCTGCCCAATGTTATCGTGGTAATTCACCTGAAACTCCCATCCTTTATTGCTCACCTTTGCATAATTTACAGGAGGCAGCAGGTTGCTTGGTATACCAGTGGCAGGAATGGTTCCAGATTGTGTCCATAATATTTGGGTACGCTTATTTAAAAACGCCTCCAGCACAAAATCTAATTTTCCATTCAGCGTAGTACCTTCTAAGGCAATATCACTGTTATTGGCAACCTCCCATGTGAAATTCGGGTTTGGTGCCAGACCTTCAGATAGTGTTTGAGCCGGCACGCCGCCAATTATATACGAACCAATGTTATATAACGAAAGGAATGCGTATTCGGCCGGTGTAGATGTGCCGGGTAGAACAGCCTGGTCGTTACCTAACTGGCCCCATGAACCGCGAAGCTTTAAATTTTGAATGAATTTGATATTGTTCTTAAAGAAATCCTCTTCCGAAATTCTCCAACCGGCCGAGATACCAGGGAAGAAGCCAAAACGATGGGCTTCGGGGAATATATATGAACCATCTACCCGCCATAAAAACTCAGCCAGGTACTTCTCTTTATAGTTATATCCAACCCTGCCGAAGTAACTTAAACGGGCCTTTTGCCAGGCACCGCCAGAGTTACCTATCTCTGCGTTTCCACCGGCAGATAATTGATCAAGTGCAGTTGAACTATAATATTTACGGTTGGCGCCAAAGTAGCTGGAGTTTGATTTTTCTTTGGTAACACCCGCAAGTAACACAACGTTGTGGCTGCCAAAACTATGGTTATAGCTTACTATACCTTCAAGTAGGCTGCTAAACTGGTCCTCAGAACCCTGGCCAAGGTTTGCCTGCGCCGGGCCGCGTGCTACTTTTGTTAGCACCGGGGTTTTGCCATCAGCCTGATAATGTACATTGTCCCAACTGTACACAAACCACGGTGTTTGCCATGATTTTGTTTGCTGTATATATTTATCCAGGCCTACGTTTCCGGTAAATTTCAATCCTTCTACGCCTGGTACGGTGATCTCTATTTTTCCGTTAGTTTGAACGTAGTAACGTGTATCCCTATTGTAACCGGTTTGATCTGTGGTAATCAGTACCGGCTGTTGCCCGTTTTCAATATCCGGCCCTGGTAACCCATTTGGCCAGAAAGCGGGCTTGTTAGGATAACCACGCATCAACATCCTGAATATATCACTGGCACCTCCTCCATTAGGAAAAGAGCGGTTTTCCTGGCGGCCTGATACACCAAAAGAGGTGCTTATATATTTATTAATCTTGGCATCAAGATTTGTACGAAAATCGTATTGTTTGTAGCCGGTAGCTGAATTTTTATAATACCCGTCCTGGTTTTGATAGCCAATAGAGGTTAGATACTTTATATTTTCTGTACCGCCTGATAATTGTATGTTCTGGCGTGACTGTGGCGACCAGGTTTTTAAAGTTTCTTTAAACCAATCGGTATTGGGGTGTCCCCATGGGTCAGATCCATCAGCAAATTTTTTAAAGTCGGAGGGCTGAAATGAAGCTGTAGAAGTAGCGCCATTATCTGGCCTGGTGAAGCTTCCCGTAGTTTTAAACGCAGCAGAAGCAGCACCCCAGTATTGTGATGGCAGGTTGTACAAGTCAATTTCATTCGCCAAAGTGGCATACTCTGTTGAATTAGCCATTTTAGGAATGGTAGTCGGCTGAGACCATCCTTTGTTATAAGTATAGGCGATTTCGGGCTTGCCTGTTTTACCGTGCTTTGTGGTAATCAGGATAACACCGTTAGCTGCCCTGGAGCCATAAATAGCTGCAGATGCATCCTTCAAAACAGAGATACTTTCAACATCTGCCGGGTTTATACGGTCAATAGTGTTCTGACCGGCAGGCGATGGAACCCCATCAATTACTACCAGTGGGTCGCTATTACCTAATGTATTGGTACCACGAATCCGGATAGTTGAACCGTCATAACCTGGTTCGCCACCTGGATTGGTAGCAGTAACACCCGCCATGCGCCCGGCTATAGAGTTTGAAAGGTTGGTTGCGGGCGATTTTATCAGCTCGTCACCTTTAACTGAAACAACAGCGCCGGTAACAGTTACTTTCTTTTGCACACCGTAACCAACTACTACAACTTCATTCAAACCTTTGGATGAAGATTGTAGTTTGATGTTAAGCAAAGGCTTACCGTCTACAGGTACTTCTTGTGTGGTATAGCCAATATATGATACCACTAATACCGCATTCTCGGCAGCTGTAACTGTAAATTTACCGTTTATATCGGTTACAGCACCTACGTTTGTTCCTTTGATCAGTATTGATACGCCAACCAGGGTTTCACCGGTGGCTTGATCAGTAACCTTCCCGGTAACTTTAATCGGGGCATTTTCTTTGATCCCCTTTTCGTTTGTTTTTGTAAATTTTGTTTTTTCGATTTTTGCTACGCCGGCGTATGATGAACCAACAAATATTAATGCTATCAATATTTGACTCAGCGCAATTTTAAAGACCCTTAACAAGTTTACAGTCTTATGTAAATTGTATTCCATATTAGCTTATTTAAGTTAATTAACATTTAATGCACGCTATAAAAGCGGGGTAATAGGATAGGGGGGTAAATTAATTCCATAATCTATCTCCCGGGTGTGAGGTGGTGATGTTATTTGTCTTCCATATACATTATTTAGGTTTATATATTAAATTAAAAATTGGTTCTGTTTGGCAACGGTTTACTACAGGTAAATAAGGATGGCATTACTCATTGAATGTAATAAGTTATATACTATCTGCTTGTTATCTTATATAAGCTATATAGCTGGGCAAACCTTTGTAACTTTTTTGTTCCTAAAATAATATGGTCGGTAAACCTGCGTTTATCGGTGTGATATTACGATAGACCTTTATCTTAAATAAAATTAAATGTGGTTAGTACATTTATAATCGGCAGCACTAAGATGAGTATAATAAATGCCGTGTACGAGAGGTAAATTCATACAACTTGAGGGGGTAATTGGTAAAATTTGGTGAATATTTAGGTTCTCTTGATTTTTGAGAATTTAACTTTTGCTGCTTTTTACCTTCACCACACTCCTGGTAATGTTGGCGTGAAAAGGAACCCGGAATTTTTTGATGTAATCGGAAGGATTGAGGCCGAATAGTTTGCTAAACTGTTCTCTGAAATATTTAGGGTCATTTATACCAACCTTATAGGCAGCTTCGGAAACGGTACAGTCAGTATTAAGGAACATCTCCGCAGCTTTACGCAGGCGTATAAACCGTATAAACCCGTTGGCAGATTGACCCGAAATGGCCCTGATTCTTTTATAAAGGTTGGAATGACTCATTCCTACCTCATCGGCAAGGGTTTTTATGCAAAAATCACCGTCGCTTAAGTTATCTTCCACAACCTTGATACAAGCTGCTAAAAACTCTTTATAATCAGGCGGAACTTTAAGGTCATTTGATTTTAATGTGATTTCATTATAAAAATACTTTTGAAGGCTATTTTTACTTTTAAGAATCCCTTCAACACGCGCTAAAAGTAATTCGCGTTCAAATGGTTTACTAATATAATCGTCGGCTCCGCCTTCAATCCCTTTAAGTTTAATTTCGGGCGATGAACTTGCGGTTAACAACAAAACCGGTATGTGGCTTAGGGTAGCATCTTCTTTAACCTTGCTGCATAACTCAATACCGCTTAGTCCCTGCATCATTACATCACTAATAATAATATCCGGCAAAAACTGGTACACCTTGTCCAGGCCGTCGGCACCATCTGCGGCTTCAAAAATTTCGAACTTTGGCGAGAAGATCTGTTTTAAGTACTGCCTCATTTGTTCATTATCATCTACAATCAGCATAGATTTTGATTCGAAATCAAAAGGGTCGATTTTTTTATTTTTAACAGTATTTGAATCCTTGTTCAGGCCGGGGACTTCCTCATAGCTTTCAATAAGCTCGTCAAGGAAAACGGATGTTTCTATAACATCTTCAAAAATAAAATTTGGGCTTAAATGCTCTTTGCCCTTTAACAGGCAAACCTTAAATATGGTGCCGGCTCCGTCTAAACTGGTATAGCTAATGTTTCCTTTATGGCTTTCAATAAATTTTTTAACCAGGTAAAGGCCAATACCAAAACCTCCATTAAATGACGATTCATTTTGCACCTGGTAAAATTTATCAAATAATTGTTCGCCTATGTTTCCTGCTATTCCGCACCCTGTATCTTTAATTTCTATGTTTACAAAAGTTTCTGTTTGCGAAATGAAGCAATTTACCATGCCATGGTCCGGGGTAAATTTTAAGGCATTTGATATTAAATTGAATAAAACTATTTCTATCTTTTCCCTATCGGCAAAAACATCAATCGTATCCGTTTCACAAACAAAATCAAATAGTATATTTTTGCTTTTGGCCTGGTGGCTAAAGCATAAAAAAACCTCTTTGCATAGGTTTACAATATTTAACCTCACAATTTTAAGGCTGTCGGTCTCACTCTCAGCTTTTCTGAATAGTAATAACTGATCAACCAAACTTAAAAGCCTGCGTGCATTACGAAAAACAATACTTAAGTTAGTGGTTTCGTTTTCTCTTGCCCCAGGGTTAAATAGCAATTCCTTAACAGGATTTATAATTAAGGTAAGCGGTGTCCTAAACTCGTGCGAAATATTGGTGAAAAAAGATAATTTCCGTTCGTTTAACTCCTTTTCTTTTTCGGCAGATATCTGCGCTATTTTTACTTCATACTTTAACCGGGCTGCGTTGCTGCGGTAGCTTAAATAGTAATAAATAAGTGTGGTTATTATTATCAGATAGCTTAGATAAGCCCACCATGTTTGATACCACGGAGGTAGAATTTTTATTTTAAATGTTGCATAGTTTTCAAACCAGATACCATCCTGGTTGGCTGCTTTAACTTTAAATACGTAGTCGCCAGGCGGTAAATAGCGGTAGGTAACTGATTTTTGATTTTTTACGTAATTCCAGTTTTTTTCTAATCCAGCCAGTTGATAGGCAAACTCACTTTTTTCGGCATAAGCATAGTTTAATGCCACATATTTTATTGAGAAAACAGGTTGGTCTGGATTTAATGTAATTTGGGTCGACTCGTTGATACCAGCGTTTAATATACTGTCTTTTTCACCCACTTCAACGTCTTTTCCAAATAGCTGGAGCCCGGTAATCAAAACTTTAGGCTTAAATAAGTTTTGTTTAACATCTGCCGGATAAAATACATTGTAACCTTCGGTACCGCCAAATACCATGAACTTCTTAGTGCTGCAATACATTGATGAACCGGGATTAAACTGCCCGGCTTGCAGGCCTTCAGAGCTATCGTAGTTAATAATCTTGTCTGTTTGCAGGTCAATTCGCGATAATCCTCTATTGGTACTTATCCAAATGCCGCCGGCCTCATCTTTTTGTATCGCGTTTACCGTATTATCAGCTAATCCACTTTTTTCGGTATATCTTTTAAATTTTTTGTTTTTAATACTATACACAACAAGCCCATCCCCTTCAGTACCTATATAAAGATTTTTGTTTTCATCTAAATACAAAGCGTAAATAAAATGGCTGGGCAAGTACTTTTCTGCTTCGTTGTCGCTAAAATAGTTAACAAACTTGTTTTGATTTTTTATATAATATTTAAGGCCGGATGCCGAAGTACCTATAAAAAGGTTGCCATTGCCATCTTCGGCAAATGCCCGTATATAATCTGATCCAATGCCACTATTTTGTGGATTGTAATTAATAAATTTATCGCTGCCTGCGGGCAATAAGCTTAAACCTCCTCCATTGGTGCCAACCCATAAATTATTTTTTGAATCATCAATGATCGACCTTATATCGTTTAAACAGATACTTGTGGGATCGTTTGCTTTATGGGAAAAATTAGTAAAAGAATCTGTTGTTTTATTGTACCTGAATAACCCATGCGAGTATGACCCAAACCACAATGTGTTAGCATGATCTTTATACGCGCAGAGTATATTATTACTGGTTAAGGAGCCTTTTTGTCCGTCGGCTCTATAGTATTTTACAACCTCGCCACTCAATTTTTTCTTATATATCCCATCGCCATCGGTACCCATCCACAGGTACCCCTCACTATCCATACACATTCCATAATATCTTAAAAAGCTACTGCCATAATTATCTTTCAACTCACTCTGGAATTTTTGAAATTTTTCCGGAACATTGCTTAATAAATAAATTCCATCGCCATAGGTACCAACCCAGATATTTTTATCCCGATCCTGGAATAAGGTTTCGATAGTACGGGCGGTAATGCTATAATTATCTTCCGATCTTACCGGATCAATGGTTATATCTTTATAGGATGACTTTGCCGCCTTGTCGAGATTTATAGTATATAAGCCTCCATCCAACAGGCCAACGAGCAGATTTTTATGTTCGTCCTCCAAAAGCGAAAAAAAATAATTGCTTCGTAATTTATAGGTTGAACCTAAAAAAAGATGGAAGCTGCTTTCTTTTCTGTTGTAAAGTACCAGGCCCTTACTGGTTGCTATCCAAATGTTATGATTATGATCTTCATAAATGCAAGTAATGAGGCCTTGAGGAATAAGTTTAAGGGGAAACTGATTGTTCAGGTTTTTTGAAACCACTCCATTACTGGTATTAAAAACATTAAGTCCGCCGTCTCTTGTTCCTACCCATAATAGTCCATAACTATCTTCAATAACATTAGTAACAGATAAATCGCCTAATAAACCAGGTTGCTCTTTTTTAGTATAGTTTTTAAACTGACGGGTTTTGATGTTATATGACGAGAACCCCGATGCGCCACACGAGAACCACAACAGATTGTGTTTATTTTCGAAAATGCTGTTTACATTGTCTAAATAGTTTGGCGGAACACCAGGCGGGGTAAATTTAATAAAACGCTCTTTGTTTGTATCAAATTTATAAATCCCTCTTCTTGATGATATCCAAATATCTCCCTGGCTATCTTTAAATATACTTTGAACATAATTACTTGGCAGGCTATAAGGGTTATTAGGTTCAAATTTAAACACCTTGAAGTTTGTGCCGTCAAACCGGTTTAAGCCATCGCCGGTTGCAAACCAGATAAATCCTTTGTTGTCCTGCGTTATCCCGTTGATTGTACCAAATGAAAGACCATCTTTCAATGAGTATTTCATTGTTTTTTTTGTAAATAAATTTTGAGAAAAACATACGGAAAGGACAGATACTCCTACCAGGGTAAATAATAATCTTCTCATTAAGTGTTTATAACAGGTTATATAAAGGCCAAGCGTTCTGTAACAGTCACGTTACTCAAATGTACTTTATTTTAAATAAATAATATATAAATAACAATAAATTTTAACGGTCTACGTTTGCCCGCCCAATGCCTAACCAAATTATGTTGTGAACGTATTTAATGCCTGCTTTACTCTGTTGGGTATTCATTCATTGGCGCATTGTCAATAAATTATTGGTCGCATTGTATTAAAAATTTGCACATTGAAATATTTTATGTATTTATGTACATACATTATTAATTGTAATTCGGTTTGCGATTATGAATGTATAAGCAATAATTTATGCATAAATCAATTTTGAATATATGTTTATAAGGATCAATAGGAAAGGTTTGCTTTTAATGGCCACCTTGTGCTTTACATTAAACCGGGGTTTTACCCAACAGGCTGCAATCTGGCAAATAGGCAAAGCCGACGGTAACAGTTCGGGGATGGCGTTGGCTCCTGCAGCATACCAACATTTTTTAGACCATGATTTTGGATGGGAAGACCGTTTTTTCCTGGTTGGCCTATCCAAACCCGAAACTGATTGGCCATATGTATTACCCGGCCCAAATGATGGCTGGGGTGGCACAGGTGGTACTTCGGGTATCCATTCGCAGATGCTTAATATTTTGTTTGGTATAAAAACTTTGCCGGTTAATGGTGTTTATAGTTTTATTATAAACATGGTTGGTTATAATGCGGCCTCGCCGCCATTGGTAAAGGTGGTTATCAACGGCAAGTCGTTTGAAAGCAGGCTTCCAAACGGCAAAAACAATAAGGTTGTTGAAGGCGACCTTAGTGAAGCCAATCCTTATACGCTAACCATCCCCATAAAAAACGGCCTGTTGCACAAGGGCGGCAACGAAATACAAATTACCTCCATAGATGGTTCATGGCTGGTATTTGACCAGGTTAAACTGGATGGGCCAAAGGAATTGCAGCTAACAACTCCACAAAATATCTTTTTGCGTAGCGTTAAACCCGCAGCTTATGAGATTGAAGATGGGAAAAAAAGATATCAGCCGTTACTTGTTGACGCACAACACCTGAGTGGCAAGCCTAAGTTGCTGGTTAAGCTGGACGGGAAGATAATTTTTTCGGATAAACTTGATTCGGCAAGGTATGTGTTTGAAGCTCCTATGCCGGCTGTTGCAACTACAAAGAAAAGCAGCTACGAGGTTTTTTGCAATGATATTTTACTTGAAAAAGGGAATGTGCTGCGGCTGCCTAACAAACTACAAACGCCTGCAAATTATGTAGATACGCGCCTGGGCTCGGCACACTCCAGGTGGATGATTGCGCCAGGGCCGTGGATGCCTTTTGGGATGGTTAAGCTAAGCCCCGATAACCAAAACGGGGGCTGGATGGGTGGTTACGACCCCACTTTTGAAAGCATTGGTACATTTAGCCACATTCATGAATGGACAATGGCGGGCCTGGGTATGATGCCAACCAGCGGCCCGCTGCAAACCCGCATAGGCGACGAGCGTAAACGCGATGGCGGCTACCGCTCGCAGATTGATAAATCGAGCGAGGAAGCGCCTTTAGGGTATTATAAAGTAATGCTGACCGATTACCACATTAAAGCTGAGCTTACGGCAACCACCCGGTGCGGCTTTGAGCGTTACACCTACCCCAAAGTTGAAAACGCAAGGGTAATGATAGACTTGAAAATTCCGGCGGAATATGGATATAACCTGAAGGATGTTACGTTAAAAAAGGTTAGCGATACCCGGATAGAAGGATCAAGCAAGCAATTTACAAAGGATGCATGGTCGGGAGGAGTCGATCAAATCTATACAGTTTATTTTGTGATTGAGTTTGACCGCCCAATACGCAAATTTGGTACCTGGGTGAATAATAAAGTAGGGGGTGGTGATATTGTTGGCGCTATTGACCCTAAAAATGCAGGTGCTTATGTGGAGTTTGATACCCGCGAAAACCAGGTAGTGCAAACGCGTACCGGCATATCACTGGTGAGCCTTGATAACGCGGCGCAAAATTTATCGGAAGAAATTACCAAACCATATAACTGGAGTTTTGAGAAAGTACGGGAAGGCCAAAAGGAAACCTGGAATAAGCTATTGGGACGCCTGGAGATAAGCACCAACGATAGCCGCGAGAAAATGCGGTTTTATAGCAACATGTTCCGTGCCCTGGCCAGCCGCAATACCTGGAGCGATGTAAACGGGCAATGGATTGATGCCTCGAAAAGGCTGCAGCAATTGAAAGACCCTGAATCGCCGGCAATGGGTTGCGATGCGTTTTGGAACACCTTTTGGAACCTTAACCAGTTTTGGAACCTGGCAACGCCCGAATGGTCATCAAATTGGGTAAAATCCCAGCTGGCTATGTACGATGCTGATGGCTGGCTTGCAAAAGGCCCCGCCGGCATGAACTACGTTCCGGTGATGGTAGCCGAACATGAGATCCCGCTGATGGTGGGCGCCTACCAGATGGGTATCCGCGATTATGATTCAAAAAAGGTGCTTGAAGCTGTGGTGAAAATGCAAACCACGCCGGCCCAAAAAGTAGGTAAGGCAGGCTTTGCAGGAAATGAAGACCTGGAGGATTATTTAAAATACAAATATGTGCCGTATGATAAAGGCCGGTTTTCAAACACAATGGAGTATGCCTATGACGATTGGACGGTTTCGCAGCTGGCAAAGTCATTGGGCCGGAATGATATTTACGACACCTTTAAAACCAGGTCGGGCTATTGGAAAAATGCGATGGATACAACAATTGGGTATTCGCGGATGAAAAATTCAGATGGCACCTGGTATCCAAATTTTGATCCTTTCCGGTCGGGTGCTAATGAACATTATGTAGAAGGAAATGCCTGGCAGCTTACGTTTTTTGTGCCCCAGGATGTTCCTGGCCTTATACAGAAGATAGGCCAGGATAAGTTTATCGACCGCCTAAGCTGGGGCTTTAAAGAAAGCTACAAGCTGAGGTTTAATGCCCCCGGCGATCAGTATTGGGACTACCCGGTAATACAAGGCAACCAGCAAAGTATGCAGTTTGCATTCCTGTTTAATTGGGGTAAACACCCCTGGCTTACCCAAAAATGGAGCCGCTCGGTGGTCGATCGTTTTTATGGCTTTGGTGTCGCCAACGCCTACCTGGGCGATGAAGACCAGGGACAAATGAGTTCGTGGTTTATCATGAATGCATTAGGGCTTTTCCAAACAGATGGCGGCGCCAGCGCACATCCGATATATGAAATAGGAAGCCCTATTTTCCCCAGGGTAACCATCCACCTTAACGGCGCGTACGGCAGGGGGCAAAGCTTTACCATCGAGGCTAAAAATGTATCAAGGGATAACAAATATGTACAAAGCGCTACACTTAACGGTAAAGCGCTGCAATCCTTTTGGTTTCCCGCTTCTGAATTGTTAAAAGGCGGGGAGCTAAAGCTGGAAATGGGCCCCGAGCCTAATAAGGCATGGGGTATTAAGGATTTGCCTGCTACTCAGTAGGTAATTACATTTTACCGACACTTATTTGCAATTTAAACTTGCGAAGTTTTAAAACTTCGCAAGTTTTTTAGGTTGGTGGAAGATCTGTCACCCATCAATCGAAGGGTTTATATTTAAGCCCACTGCGATTTGCGTTAGGGGGAGTAGCGGATACAGGCCATGAGCCTAATGCCGGTGCTGTATGAGCGGATAACCCGGGCCGCAGGCAACGCCATGATTTATAGGAAACAATAGGTTTTTTTTGTAGAGACGAATACTTTGCATCTTCCACATGCAAATCAAACCATACAAATCCTGAATTTCTTTGATTTCTTTATGGCGGAGAAACGCAATATTTTGCATCGACCATAGGGCATTCAAAATAAAAAGGCCGATTAAAATGCAAGTTTGATTTGCACATAGGCGACATAGCCTCAGCCTTTGTAAATCGGAACTAAACGCGGGAGACGCAATTATGCGTCTCTACAAAAATGCAAAAATGGCTTACTCCGTTAGATACCTGGCATCTGAAATTAATTAGCCTTGGCGCTCATATACAACTCCAGCTTGCCGCCGTTTACAATATCTTTAAAGCTGATATGATTATCCTTTAAAGTTTTGCCGTTTAACTTTGCCGTGCGGATGTAGATGTTTTTGGCCGAATTATTATAAGCCTTAATTTCGAAGGTTTTTCCCTTGAAATAGGATGGGTTTAAATTGATTTTAATGTTGCTAAACAAGGGGCTGGTAATATCAATCCTTAAATCGGGCGATGTGCCGCCGTTCATTTCAAATAAACCCATCGAGCTTAATACAAACCAGGCACCCATCTGGCCTTCGTCTTCGTCGCCATTCCAGCCAACGTAGGGCGAGGCATCATAAAAGGTGTTCAGGATCTTCCTGGTATAATATTGGGTAAGAGATGGCTTGCCTGCATAATTAAAGAGGAAAACAGCCTGCATATTTACCTCGTTGCCCTGGTTAATATAATATTCGGCCGATTGCCCCATGGTACGGTCAAGTGCGTGCGCCGCAAATTTGTGTACCTCAGATTTTTGAAAGCCGATGGTTAGCCGCTTTAAAAATTCATCCTTATGGATATAATTGATTAAACCCGGAACATCATGCGGCACATATAACGAATATTGCCAGGAGTTGCCCTCTACAAAATGACTAACAGAAAAAAGGTCAAAATCAGGGATAAATGAGCCATCTGCCTTCCTTGGCGTAACGTAGCGGCTTGCCGGGTTAAAAACGTTTTTCCAGCTTGCAGATCGCTTTAAAAAAAAGTTATAATCATCATCCTTATGCAGCAATTTGGCCATCTGGGCTACGCACCAGTCATCGTAGGCATAATCTAATGCTTTTGAGGTGGCACCTTTTTCAACAGGTACAAAGCCAAATTTGGCATAATCAGTTATCTGCGGATTGCCCGGATTGCCACCACAGGTAGGAGTGGGTTCAACCTCCATAGTCTTTTTCATGGCGCGGTAAGCTATTTCAGCATCTTTGGTTACAATGCCTTTTAAATAAGCTGAGGTGATCAATGCCATTTCATGCGAGCCTTCCATAATGCCCGAGTATTCTATCCCCGCCGGGCCTTTGGATAGCCAGCCTGTTTTTTCGTACATTTCCAGCTGCGTATCTACCAGTTGCTGCACCATATCCGGCGATGTTAGGGTCCATAGCAGGTTTAAATTCCAAAAGGTATTCCAGTAAGCATCGCCACCTATCATTGCGGTGCGGCCGGCCGGTAGTTGTTGCACGTTTTCGCAGGCGTCGGTATATTTTCCGTTGGCATCGCTCATGATCATCTTGGCAGTGAAACAACGATAAAAATTGGTGTAAAACTTCTTCTTATCGGTTTCGCTGCCACCGTTTACCGCAATAGTCTTTAGGGTATTGTTCCAAATTGTTCTGTTATGCTTTACCAGGGCATCAAAATTCCAGTCGAAACCTTTTAATTCTGTTTTAAGATTGAGCCGGGCCTGGTCCATGTTAACAAACGAGATGCCGGTTCTTAGTATTACCTGTTCGGTTTTCGAGGTGGGGTAGGTAACATATGCGCCCAGTTCGCCCGATCCTTTGATCTCTTTATTGCTCTTAATTGCCGACTGGTTTCCATATCCCTCAAAATCATGAAAAGGTTTGCTAAACTGCATCACAAAATACAAGGTATAGTCATTAAAATTGGCCGATGCGGTTTTGGCATAACCCTGTACCTCTGAGTTGGATACTTTGGTAATAACAGCATCTTTCAGGTCATAACCATACTCTGCCGGAATGTTAAGCTGGATCATGATCCGGTTCGAACTTTCTTTGGCAAAGGTATAGCGCTGCACACCGGTACGTTCGGTTGCAGTCAGTTCCACCTTAACCTGCGGATCCATCAGGAAAACAGAATAATACCCTGGCGAGGCCTTTTCGTCCTCGTGCCTGAACCTGGAGTGGTAACCCGCCCCGGCCCCTTTAAATGGCTCATCGGCCGCGCCCGGTGATGTGGACAGATCGCCGTTGGCGGGCATGGTCAGCAGGCCCGCCATTGTCCACCCGTGTAAAAAGCTGAAGCCATGGATACTCCCTACAGCATACTCATAACCGCCCTGCCAAACCCCTCTTTGGTTATCGGGGCTAAGCTTAATCATACCGTTGGGCATTGTAGCGCCCGGGAACAGCATCCAACGCGAATTGGATGTCCCGATGAACGGATCAACGTAATCAACCGGTTGTTTTGTTTGCGCGCCGCCGCTTAAATAGGCGCATGAAATTGCCAAGAACAATGCAGCGGTTTTGCGTATCCTTATCATATTGCTTTTTTTATATATCGTTAAGAGCCTCACCTAAATCCTCTCCAAAGGAGAGGACTTAAAAAACAGGAAAATCAAGAATCCTCTCCTTCGGAGGAGCCTCAYCTAAATCCTCTCCAAGGGAGAGGACTTAAAAAATATGCAAATCAAGAACCCTCTCCTTTGGAGAGGGCAGGGTGAGGCTCAATGCCCTGCCCAAATCTCCTGTACCTCTTCAAGCGACTTACCTTTAGTTTCAGGCACCATTTTATATACTACCCAGAATGATAACAGGCAGCAAGCCGAGAAAAACCAAAAGGTAGCTGCAGGCCCAACCGATCCCAAAAACATGGGGGTAAGCTGGCCCACAATAGTATCGGCAATCCACATCACCATTATACTTAAAGCCAAAGCCCTGCCGCGTATTTTGGTAGGGAAAATTTCTGAAGCGATAACAAATTTAAGCGGCCCGATAGAGAATGCGAAACAAGCCAGGAATAGTATAATGCTGATGACTAAAGAGATGCTGCTGGTTGCTCCTGAATAAAAACAAATGCCGGTAAATGCCAGGCACACTGTTGCACCCAACGAGCCTGCAATGTATAATGGCCGGCGTCCCATTTTATCTACCTTCCAGATGGCTATAATGGTAAACAGGAAGTTGGCTATGCCAAAAATGATTTGCCCAAGTAGCGCATTGGTAATGTTAATGCCTGCATCGCTTAAAATACGCGGCCCATAATATATTACCGCGTTAATACCGCTGAACTGGGAAAACAGGGGCAGCAGCAGGCCGATAAGCAATGGCTTGCGCATGGCCGGCGAAAACACTTCTTTATATGATCCCGTCTCCTGGCTTTTGGTGTTTTGAATGAGTACGGCATCTTTTTGAGCCGAAGCCATATTGGTTATTTTTGCCAAAATAGCTATCCCTTCATCATTTTTACCTTGTTGGATAAGCCAGCGCGGGCTTTCGGGTACAAAGCATAAGCCTGTAAAAAATAGCAGGGCAGGCACTGTACCTAAACCCAACATGCCGCGCCAAACTTCCTTAACCAGTACCAGGTTTAAAATATCGCCCAACCCGCTGCCTTTATAATTTAGCGAAAAACTTAGTAAGCCAGAGTTGGTTAAATAGGCCACCAGTATCCCCGCGGTAATAGCCAGCTGGTAAAAGGTAACCAGGCGGCCCCTTACGTTTGCGGGGGCAATTTCTGAGATATACAAAGGCGCTACAATTGATGCCACCCCAACGCCCATACCACCAAGCATGCGTGCCAGTATGAGTAAGGTAAAGCCAGATGATAACGCCGAACCAATGGCCGAAAGCAGGAATAATATGGCCGCTAACATCAGCATCTTTTTACGGCCTATCCGGTCGCTTAAATCGCCCGAAAAGGATACGCCGATAATACAGCCAACTAATGCCGATGATACAAACCAGCCTTCTGTTGCAGTTGATAACGAGAACTGGCTTTTTACAAAAGGCAGCACGCCCGAAATTACGGCCATATCGAAACCGAAAAGTAAACCGCCCAATGTTGCTACCAAAGTAATGGCCACCAAAAATAGGGTAGACCTGCTTTGTACCGACTTTGAATTTTCCTGGCTCATGAAATGGTAATTTAGGTAATGGTTTATTTTTATTTTAGGTTTTTATTAACAGCATTCATCCTTAACAAAGGCTTTCACCACTTTTGCCCTGCTTTTGCCGGTATTGGTCATGGTGTAGCTTAACGCATTGGCCGGTACAATAAATGTTTCGGCATAATGGATAACTTGCGTTAATCCATTGGTGGTAACTTTTATGCTTTCACCTTCTACCAGGCTTAATACATGACACTGGTTATTGGTGTCTTCTTCAACAACAGTATCAAATTCAAAACGGTCGATGGCGTAAAAATGCGCCGGATGTGTGGTAAGGTTAATTACCTGCCAATCTTTACCCTGTTTGGCTACCGTTTGTTTTGATATTAATGTATCGGTAACCACATCGCCTTTTCTGTCGAAGTTCAGATTTTCAAATGCCCGGTCTATATTCAATGTGCGTGGGTTTCCATTCAGATCCGGGCGAAGCCAATCGTACATTTTAAAGGTGAAAATATAGGGCGTGGCACTTATTTCAAGCACCATATTGTTTTTGCCCGAGCAGTGCACCGTACCATTTGGAATCAAAAACAGGTCATGCTTTTTTGCCGGGAATGTTTGCACATAGTCCTTTATTTCAACAGGTTGGTTGTTTTGAAAACTATCTTCCAGCACAGCTTTAAATTCCTGTCTGTCAATATTATCCTGGAAACCCAGGTATACCTCGGCACCCGGTTCGGCATCAAGGATGTAATAGGTTTCGTCCTGCGTAAAATCTTCGCCAAAATTGGCCTTGGTATAAGCTACCGTAGGATGGCATTGCAGCGAAAGGTTGCCGCCATCAAAAGTATCCAGGAAATCAAACCTGATGGGGAAGGCATCACCAAACCTGGCTGCCGCTTTACCTAAAATAGCCTGGTTGTTGTATAAAAACAGGGTATCTAATGATACCTCCAGCATATGGTCACCGTATTGCAGTATAATACCATTTTCGGGTGCTATCAACTCAAACGACCATGCATAGTTTACCACGTCGTCGTTTAATCCATTAATGTTATCTTTTATCCAGCGGCCTCCCCATACGCCAGGCTCAAACCACGGCCTGGCCCTGAACATATGGCCAGATAGCTGTTTTAACGCGTTCCTGAGGGTATCGCCGGTTGCCCAGCTGATATCATCAATTCTTTGCTCGTCAACAATGATATCAACAGCAGGCAGTAATTGCTTTTTATGTTTATTAAGTACCGGCCAGTCAACAAAATAGAACCGTTTGTACTGTATTTTAGGGTCTGCTGGCTGATGATCGCCAAGGTTACAGATCTTGTTTGCCCTCGACCTGAATTGGATTTCGTTTTTAGGAACATCCAGGTAAATAAGGGGGGCCTGCCAGCCGCTAAGTGCCGCGCCGCAGCCGTAAATAATATTCAGGCAGTTGCCTGCCGGCTTTAATTCGCCCAACACGTCGCTGTCAAAAAAGTCTGCCAGGGTGCCTTCGTAAATCTTCCCAAACAAAGGGTCGTCGCCGCCCATAAATGGTGCTATTGTGGCATGTATAACCAATTCGGGTTTTAAGGCTTCATTAATGTTTATCCAGTTTACGCTTGCTCCCTTATTAACAAGCTCGGCATTAAGGTGTTGTACAAAAATATCCCAGTACACGCCCGAGTATCCATCAATAATGATGTTTTGTTGCTGCGTTATAATCCAGCTTGCCAGCTTCCCAAATCCGTTAAAAATGGGCCCGTCAATTTTAAATGTGGGGTAGATATCGTATTCAGATTTTTGCGCCGATTGCTTCTCAGCCGGAATGAGGAACTGGCTGGTCGACCTCAGTTCTTGAATATCTGGTTTGACGTCATTTTTTAAAACGGGACCTCTGTTCATACAATCGTTATATGTTATAATGTGCAAACATATTAGATTTCATGTAAATTCCAAACAAGTAATCAATATTTAGTTTCGGCCTAACTTGTTCTTCGGCTTTCTACTGTATACTCAAAACTTTCGGCTTTGTAGTAACCCAGGTTATACTCCATTGGCCGGTCGCCCTGGTCAAATACAAAACGCTTTCTGAAAAGTACGGGGCTGCCAATATCTATCTCCAGTTTGCCGGCAATAAATTTATCGGCTGCCTTGGCGCTAATTTCTTCTTTTGATAGATCGGCAACTACAGAGTGTTCATTTTCAAGCATTTCGTATAGCGGTTTTTTAAAATCCTCATCGCCGGTAAGGCCAATCCTGGGGTGAAAATAGGATACAAAATAAACAAAAGCTTCGTCTGCATTTCCTCTTAAGCGCTCCAGTTTCAATATCTTTTTTTCGGTTTTTATGTCAAAAAAGTTGGCTATATAATCGTCGGGGTACACCCAACTCACATGCAGTTCGTAATTTTTAATAATAATGCCACGTGCCTGCATTTCCTGGGTAAAACTCAGCCAGTTCATGGCTTTTGAGCTCATTTTGGGCTGAGCCACTTTTGTTCCCAGCTTTTTCTTCCTGATCAGGAGTTCTTCATAAACCAGTTTATTGATAGCCTGGCGCAGGGTGGTCCTCGAGATGGCGAGTTTTTTTGCCAGGTCCACTTCGTTGGGTAAAAGCTTACCTGCCTGGTATTCAGGGTCTTTTATCAGTTCTCTTAGCAGGTTCTCGGCCTGTATATGAAGCGGAACGCTGCTTTTATGATCTATTGAAAATTTCATGTTGGTATTTATCCAGGTTTTATGAACAGTATGGTGCAAATTAAATAATTTGTTAATTAACGGCCACTGTTTTATTAATATGTTTATCCCTTATGTGTTAAACGAAGCATTCTGCTCTTTTTAAAGGAATTGTCTGAAACTTAAAGATAGCTTTATATTTTCCTTAAATAAAACGCATAATAAATTTGGATTAAATTTTAATGTTTTTATGTTTGTACATATTTGTTGTCTGTGCCAGATGACAGCGTTATTATATCCTATAATTGCTTTCATTTATAAAATAAACTCTGCATGAAAATACTTTTGCCTTTTTTTATTACGCTTTCTACGGTTACCGGCTTATCTGCCAACGCTCAAACAACAGGTAAGGCGGCGCTTGCCAAAGCTATCGTGGCCGATGAACGGTTAGATACTATCCAGGCGAGGGCTTTAAAATTACTTTCGGGCTTTTCTGCAGGCACATCCTACAACGAGGTTTGGATCCGCGATTTTAATACTTTTATTAAGGGATCGCTCCAGGTACATCCTAAGGATGAGGTTAAAACAAAGATACTATTATTTTTTAAGATCCAGGGCGATGATGGTAACATAGTTGATGGCGTGGTAGATAGCGCCAAAGCAAACGTGGGCTACAAATACCGCTACTCGCCATTGTTGCGTGGCTGGGCGGCCCATAAAAATACGGTGGAGACCGACCAGGAATCGTCCCTGGTGCAGGCTGTAAAGAAATATATTGATGTTACCGGCGATAAAACCATTTTAAATGAAGTGATAGGCGGCAAAACAGTATTGCAGCGTATGGAGGATGCTTTTATATACCTGCAAAAAGACCGCTGGTCGGCAAAGTATGGCCTGGTAACCGGGGCTACCACCATTGATTGGGGCGATGTGCAGGCCGATGGCGGCTGGGGTGTGGCTATAAACGATAAAACCAAATGGGCCATTGATATATATGATAATGCCATGTTTGTAATAGCCCTGCACAATTTTGTGGCCATGCAGCCTAAAGGATACAAAGCCAAACAAAACTGGGCGCTGGTAGCGGCTAATGTTACCAAAAACGTGCGAAAATACCTGTGGGATAGCCGTGAGCAAAAATATATCCCGCACCTGTACCTTAATGGCAGCCCCTTTGCGCCCGATTTTAATGAAAAAGAGATATTGTATTTAGGCGGATCGATATGCGCTATACAGGCTGGTTTTAATACCCCGGCCGAGGTTAAAGAGATAAACCGCCAGATGGTGGCTGCGGCAGCTAAAGAAAAACATGCAACTATTGGCATTACCGTTTACCCGCCATACCCAACAGAGCGCTTCCCGAATATGCACTCCTACGATTATCAGAATGGCGGCGACTGGACATGGTTTGGTGGCCGCATGATAGCCCCCTTACTGTCATACGGTTACGCCAAAGATGCTTATGCCGAGCTATCGCCAATGCTGGATAGGGTTATTGCCAACAAAGGTTTTTTTGAGTGGTACGATGTACGAAGCGGCGCCCCAAAAGGCTCGGGCGATTTCAGGGGCGAGGCAGGCGTGCTTTACGATGCCATTACCGTTTTAAAACAATGGGCTGCCAGGAATAAATAAGAAGCTGATTACCGATATCGAATATCCGTCGTTGCGGGTACCATCAGGTAAAACCTGAAAAGAATCGTTATGACATGCAACGGATATAGTTAAACGAATGCACTAAACTATCGTCATTGCGAGGTACGAAGCAATCCCGAACTATGTGGGACTTAGCATGTAGGGGAGTGCTTCGTGCCTCGCAATGAAGGATATTTGATATTGATTGTCAATAATTACAAGTGCCTTATAATGACGGTACTTTAGTACAATGATTTAACTGTATTTAGTTGCACGTTATCTCCATTGTTAGGTTTTATCTGATGGATACTTACAATGATGCGTGGATATGTGCTTCATTAGAATTATAAAAACATGATTGACAGGCCACAAAGCGGCCTGTTTGCGTTATGCCTTTTTGTGCCCCACCAACTGTGAAAACCCATAACTTATGCGATACTTTTATGTCATTAATTCGAACTTTTCATTTAAAAAAGTTATACAAATACACACAAATGCTATAAAAATTACAACAAACTGTTTTACGCATTTTTAATGACTGTTTCTCCACTTCATCCACTCATTTTGAAGGTATCTTTTTAAAATATTTTATAATGTATTAACATTTAATAAATATGTTCGAATGTTTGCTATTATAATTGGTAACGTGACTTCCTAAATCCTTAAATCACAAGATAAAGTGGCGTTTTAGCTGCTGATTTACAACTTATTTAATTTTTATTGCAAAAAATTTTGTTTTTGTTATTTTAATATGTAATTATGTACATACAAATACCAAATTATATAGTCAACCTTTACACAAACCCATCATGAATGAAAGAATTTTTACCTATTTGAAGGTGAAGTACCTTTGTTGCTTACTGTTTTTATTGATCCTGGGGAAGGTATCCCTGGCGCAAACGGCATTTACCGTGAGCGGCAAGGTAACCGACAACAAAGGGCTGGTAATGCCCGGCGTAAGTGTTGCCGTGAAACATACCAAAAGCGGTACCATTACCGCAGTTAGCGGCGATTATACCATTAAGGTGCCCAACGCCACCGATACCCTTGTGTTTTCGTTTTTGGGCTATGCCAAACAGGAGGTAGCCGTAAACCAGCGGCATACTATTAATGTGGTTTTGCTTGACGATAAAAACGACCTGAACGAGGTGGTGGTAGTAGCCTACGGTACCCAGAAAAAGGAAAGTATGGTTAGTTCTATCACTACCATTAACCCTAAAGAGTTAAAGGGGCCAACCAGCAACTTAACTACTATGCTTGCCGGCCGTATTGCCGGTTTAATATCGTACCAGCGCAGTGGCGAACCGGGGGCCGATAACGCTTCATTCTTTATCAGGGGGATAACCTCCTTTGGCTCGGGTAAAATCGATCCGCTGATATTGATTGATGGTATGGAATCAACCTCCAACGCGCTGGCCCGCCTTCAGCCCGATGATATTGCCGGGTTTTCTATCCTGAAGGATGCAGCTGCTTCATCATTATACGGTGCCCGTGGTGCCAATGGCGTTATACTGGTTACCACCAAATCGGGCAAAGTGGGCGATACCAAAATGAATGTCCGGTTTGAAAATTCAACCTCGTCAAACACGCAGAATTTTTCCCTGGCCGATAATATCACTTATATGAGATTATCAAACGAAGCGGCCCTTACCCGCAACCCGCTTTCGCCGTTGCCCTATACCCAAAACAAAATTGACCATACCATGGCCGGGGATAATCCGCTGCTGTACCCGAGTAACGACTGGATTGGGTCGTTAATTAAAAACTACACCAATAACCAAAGGCTTAATTTAAACATCAGCGGCGGTGTTAACCGGGCGCAATATTATATATCAGCATCGGCCAATAAGGATAATGGCGTGTTAAAGGCGCAAAGCGGCAACAATTTCAACAACAACGTAAGCCTTAAAAGCTATGAGATCCGGTCGAACGTAAACGTAAAACTTACCTCAACTACCGAGGCTATCGTACGCACATCAGGCGATTTTGACGATTATAACGGCCCCATAGGCGGTGGCGGCGTAGTTTTTGGCAGCGCGTTAAATGCCAACCCGGTGTTGTTCCCGGCCACTTTCCCGGCATCTGATTTGCCTTTGGTTAAGCACCCTTTATTTGGCAACGCGCCAAGGGGTTCAAACGGCGATGTTTATGATAACCCTTTTGCCGATATGGTATCGGGATTTCAGCAGTACAGCACATCAACCCTGAATGTACAGCTGGAAATTAAACAGGACCTGAAATTTATCACCGAAGGCCTGTCGGCAAGAGCCATGGCTTATACCCAGCGCTATGCTTACTTTAACCTGAGCAGGCAGTATACGCCGTTTTATTATGCGGCCAGCCCTTCGGCTACCGATCCTAAAGGTTATACCTTATCGTTATTAAACGAAAAATCGGCTACCGAATACCTTAACTACAACCAGGGCAATAAAATAGTAAACAGCACCAACTATGCCGAGGTTGCCTTAAACTATAACCGCACTTTTAACAAATTACATAATATAAGCGGCCTGATCATTGGTATTCAGCGTAACTATGTTACCGGTAATGCCGGCGATTTGCAATCGTCGCTCCCTTTTCGTAACCAGGGCGTTAGCGGCAGGCTCACCTATGGGTATGATAACCGTTACCTGTTTGAAACCAACTTTGGCTACAACGGATCGGAGCGTTTTGCACGCAACAACCGTTTTGGTTTTTTCCCATCGGTAGGCGTTGCCTGGAATGTTAATAACGAAAAGTTTTTTGAGCCTGTATCACATACTATCACCAAGTTAAAATTCCGCGCCACCTACGGTTTGGTGGGTAACGACCAGATTGGTAACGCCAACGACAGGTTTTTTTACCTATCCAACGTAAACCTTAACGACGGTACTTTCGGATCATACTTTGGCGAAAACTATGCCTACAACCGCCCGGGTGTTTCTATCTCCAGGTACGCCAATGACGGTATCACCTGGGAAAAATCAAAGAAAATCAATATAGGGATGGATTTGGGTTTGTTTGATGCCCTTAACATAACCATAGATGCCTATCATGAGCGCCGCAGCAATATTTTAATGCAGCGGGCCTACATACCCACAACCATGGGCCTTACCGCCCCTGTGAGCGCCAACGTAGGCGTGGCCGAAGGCAAGGGTGTTGATGTGGCTATGGACTATAATAAAAACTTTGGCAGCGCCTGGCTGCAAATGCGCGGCACATTTACTTATGCAGCCAGTAAGCTACTGGTAAATGAAGAGCCTGCGTACCCGGCAAATGAACAATACCTGTCGCGCGTGGGGCAATCATTGGGCGAGGTATACGGCCTTGTTGCCGAACGTTTGTTTGTTGATGACGAAGATGTAAAAAACTCGCCCAAGCAAAACTTCGGCGAGGTTAGGGGAGGCGATATCAAATACCGCGATTTAAACGGCGATGGCCAAATTACCGCCCTTGATATGATTAACGGCCTTGGTTACCCAACCACGCCCGAAATTATTTATGGCTTCGGCTTCTCATTCGGCTATAAAAACTTTGATATCAGTACATTTTTCCAGGGATCGGCCCGGTCGTCATTTTTTATCGATCCTACGGCTATTTCGCCCTTTGTGGCCAATGGCGCTTACCAGCATGGTTTGCTTAACGTAGTTGCCAACGATCACTGGTCTGAAGACAACCGGAACTTATATGCCTTTTGGCCAAGGCTTGGTTTAACACAAAATACCAATAACAACCAGCAATCCAACTGGTGGATGCGTAACGGGGCCTTCCTGCGCATGAAAACTGCCGAATTAGGGTATAGTATTAAAGATAAAACCTTAAAAAGGTTCCATATATCGGGCTTAAGGATTTATGCCAATGGTACCAACCTGTTCCTCATCAGCAGCTTTAAGCTTTGGGATCCTGAGCAAGGGAGTAACGGGCTTGGGTACCCGGTTCAAAAAGTGTTTAACGTGGGGATAAATGTTCAACTGTAAATCCTGCTAAAATTTAATCGAGATGAAATTGTTAACTATATACACCCGATATTCAGGCCTTTTAGGTCGAAAATCTATGGGCCTTGCCTTGTTGCTGCTAATAGTGGCAGGCATGCCGTCCTGTAAAAAAAGTTACCTTGATGTGGTGCCCGATAACGTGGCAACCATTGATAATGCCTTTGCCAACCGCAACGAGGCCGAAAAATATTTGTTTACCCTGTACTCGTACCTGCCGCAGGAAGGGCATCCCGATAAAAACCCTGCCTTCAGCGGTGGCGACGAAGCCTGGACCTACTGGCCCATGACCGAAGATTATTTTTACCTTGACCCCTATAACATTGCCCGCGGTAACCAAAACCGGGCCGACCCTTATATGAACTATTGGGATGGCTATGATAGCAAATCGTTATGGCAGGGCATAAGGGCCTGTAATACCTTTTTAGATAATTTGGATAAGGTAACCGATTTGCAGCCCTATGTTAAAGTACGCTGGGTGGCCGAGGCCAAATTTTTAAAAGCATATTTTCACTGGTACCTGTTCAGGATGTATGGGCCTATACCCATCATGGATAAAAATATAGCCATAACCGCGCCGCCCGAGGAGGTTAAGGTTTACCGCCAGCCGGCCGATTCGGTAGTGAACTACATTGCCCGGTTGCTTGATGATGCTGCCGCGGGCGATGATAACACCGGCTTACCAAGCGTAATTACCAGTGCATCAACCGAGCTTGGGCGGGTTACCAAGGTAGCGGCGCTTGCCATTAAAGCCCGTGTACTGGTTACCGGTGCCAGCCCCTTGTTTAACGGCAATAATGATTTTGCGGGCTTAAAGGCCAATAATGGCAAGCTGCTTTTTAACCCGCAGTATGATGCCACCAAATGGGCAAGGGCCGCCGCCGCCTGTAAAGTTGCCATTGATGCTGCTGCGGCAGCAGGGTTAAAGCTATATTATTTTACACCAGGCATTACCGCTGTTGATGATGTAACCAAGGTAGAAATGAACATCCGCAATTCGGTTTGCGAAAAGTGGAACAGCGAACTGATCTGGGGCTTAACATCAAGCGGTAACCCAACCTTCTGGTTACAGGAGTTTGCCATTCCGCAGCTTGATCCTAACAACATCAACCTTGATTTAAAAGGCAAACTGGCGCCGCCGCTAAAAATGGCCGAACTGTTTTACACCAAAAATGGTGTACCTATTGAAGAAGATAAAACCTGGGATTACGCCAACCGCTTTAAACTGCGCACTACCACAAGCGCCGATGCTGGTATGCAAAACGGCTACCAAACTGTGGGCCTGCATTTTGACAGGGAGCGCCGCTTTTATGCCGATATGGCCTTTGATGGCTCAACCTGGTTTATGAAAAACGGCACCTATAACGTGCAGAGTAAACTGGAGCAATACTCGGGCAAAAAGCAAAGCCGCCTGTATTCCATAACCGGCTATTACACCAAAAAAATTGTGAACTGGAACCTGGTATTCTCATCAACCAACGTAACGGTTGAATCGTACCCATGGCCGGTAATGCGCCTGAGCGATTTGTACCTGTTATATGCCGAAGCTTTGAATGAATCGGGTAATTCGGCAGCTGCTTTGCCTTATTTAAACCAGGTAAGGGCAAGAGCGGGCCTGCAATCTGTAGAGAGCTCGTGGACCAATTTTTCAACCAATCCGGCCAAGTATACCAGTGTTAGCGGCCTGCGCGACATCATCCGCCAGGAGCGCGGTATCGAGATGGCGTTTGAAGGCAGCCGCTTTTGGGACCTTCGCCGCTGGAAAACCGCACCGCAGGTATTAAGCGCGCCAATTTACGGCTGGGATATTTTACAAAGCACTTATGAAGATTATAACCGCAGAGTATTGCTTTACAGCCCCAGGTTTGTTGCCCCGCGCGATTATTTCTGGCCTATTAAAGAATACGATTTGCAGGTGAACCCAAACCTGGTTCAAAACTCGGGATGGTAATTAAAATATAAATGATGCAGGTAAAAAAATTATATCCATCAAAAAATATAAGATAATGAAAAAGATATTATTAATGTGCTTGATGAGTTTGGCCGTGCTGGCCATTAACTCCTGTAAGCAGGATAGGCTTGAACCCGTTGCCAAAGATGGGGTTGCGCCGGGGCCGGTAACCAATGTAAGCGTCGAGAACATGCACGGTTCGGCAAAAATAAGTTATGGCTTGCCTAACGATGCCGATTTGTTATACATCAGGGCCGTATACACCACCAAGCAGGGCGTGGTGCGCGAAACCAAGGTGAGCCGCTATAACAGTAATTTAACGGTAGTTGGCTTTGGCGATACCGATGCTTACCAGGTTACGTTGTATGCGGTTGATAAAAGCGAGAACGCATCGGCGCCAACCCTGGTAACGGTGCACCCTTTAACACCTTCGGTAAGGCTTGTGCGCGATAGCCTGGTGGTATCGCCCGATTTTGGGGGCATCAACGTAAAGTTTGTAAACGCTACCGAAGAGAGCCTGGCTATCGTCGTGCTTTCTAACGATTCGCTTAAACAATTTGTGCCTATCAATACCGATTATACCAGCCTTAAACAAGGCGATTTCTCAACCCGCGGCCTTCCGGCAACGCCTACCAAATTTGGCATTTTTGTGCGCGACAGGTGGGGCAACCTTTCGGATACATTGCTGGTAACTGTTACCCCGCTGTTTGAGCAACTGCTCGACCGGACAAAAATGAAAGGCATAGTTTTACCTACCGATGCCCCGCTGGGTTATAACGGCAGTATAGCAGGCCTTTTTGACGGCAATGTAAATGATGGCTTTTATCATACCGGCGATGCCTCACGAATGCCGCAGCAATTTACCTTTGATATGGGAGTAACAGCCAAACTAAGCCGGCTTGTCTGGTTTATGCGTGGCAATTTTTTCTATAACCTGCATAACCCGCGAGTTGTTGAAATTTGGGGTTCAAACAATCCAAACCCGGATGGCAGTTATGACAGCAGCTGGACGTTGCTGGTTAAGCATACACAGATCAAACCATCGGGTTTGCCGGCGGGCGAGCTTTCGCAGGCCGATATTGATGCCGCTAACGCCGGCGAAACCGTCACCTTCCCGCTTAACACGCCAAAGGTACGTTATATCAGGTTCAGGACGCTTAAAAACTGGTCCGATGGGTCGTACGTCAATTTTTATGAGCTGATGATGTATGGAGATGCAACTAATTAATGATCAAAAAAAGAATTTATGAAGACGATAAAATATTTTGCCCTCCTGTATGTGCTTGGTCTTGTTACCGGCTTAAGCTCCTGCACAAAAACAACGGGCGATGCTTATAAAAAATTTGAAAAAGGCGGAGAGATCACCTATCCCGGCCGGGCCGATACTGTGCTGGTGCAGGCGGGTTACAACCGGGTACAATTGGCTGTAGTTTTGGGTAACGATCCGCTGGTTACCAAAATCAGGGTGTACTGGAATAACCAGGTCGACTCTACCGATGTACCCGTAACGCATTCGGGCGGCAAGGATACCGTTAAAGTGATTGTCCCTAACCTTACCGAAGGCAACTATAATTTTACGATATACACGTTTGATAGCCAAAACCACAAGTCGGTGGTTATTAACGGATCGGGGATAGTTTATGGTCCAAGCTATCTTACCTCATTAACCAACAGAACGTTAAAATCGTTAACCGAAAGTACCGATGGTAATAAGATAGAACTGAGCTGGGGCGAACCTGCCGGCGGAGAGTTAGGGGTAGAAATTAATTACACCGGGCAAAACGGCGCGGCCCGCAAAATAGTGATACCGCCAACCGAAACCAGCACCGAACTGCCCGATTATAAAGAAAGCACGCAGCTTACCTACAAATCATTATACAAGCCCGATTCAACCGCGTTTGAAACGTTTTCGCCCCCGGCATCAACAGTTACCTTGCCAAAGTTTGAAAGGCAGCTTGATAAATCAAAATTCGCCCTGGTTACCTTACCAACCGATGTAAAAGATGGTGGATATGGCTGGCTGCAAAGCTACCTGTGGGACGAAAATTATAACCCTCCGGGCTTTGCCACGCAATCTATTATCCCGTGCTGGTTTACATTTGATAGCGGCGCGTCAGCATCCATCAGCCGCTTTAAAGTTTGGCAGGCCAATGACAGGCTGTATGATTTGGAAAGCGTGAAAACCTTTGAGCTGTACGGCAGTAACAGCCCATCGGCAGATGGTAGCTTTTCCAGCTGGACAAAAATAGGTTCCTATACCTCGGTAAAACCATCGGGCTTACCACCCGGGCAAAACACAGCCGCCGATGTAGCCTTTGCATTGGCCGGCGAAGAATTTACCGTGACCAGTGGTACACCAAAATTCAGGTATTACAGGTTTAAATTACTTACAAACTGGGGCGGCGGCAATTTCATGACGATGGAAGAGATTGCGTTTTATACGCACGACCGGTTGTAGTTTGATACAATAATTATATAAGAACTAAACAAATAGCCATTCAGCGTTAGCTGGGTGGCTATTTGTTTGTAAAGAAGGCAGTTGTGTGGCAATTTTTTTATTCGTGCCGTTAATAAACAGATTGTTATAAGAACGAACCGGTTGGGGATGAGTGCCGGTGCTACCGTGTACCTATGTGTTTTAATAAAAGAAAAATGTCATTTCGATGGCGCAAGGGGGGCAAAGAGCGGGAGCGCGAAGGAGAAATCTTGTACTCCCTGCATCACCACAAGCCCTCGGAATGCGAGGCGTACAAGATTTCTCCTCAACCCACCGCTCCAACCCATCCCAGTTTCGTTCGAAATGACAACGGGTTTCATTAATTGATGAGATTCAAAAGATGTGTGTACACGGTAGGTGCCGGAGGGAGATGAAGTCTAGTACTCCCTGCATCACTACAAGCCCCCGGAATGCGAAACGTACAAGATTTCTCACCCTTTCCCTACACGTTCCGGCCCTTCAAGGGATTCGAAATGACATTCGGTTTGATTAATTGATGAAATCCAGCAGATTCAAACTAGGTTAAAAAAGCCCAATCACCATAAACCACAACAGCATAAAAAAACTTTGTAAAAATTATTATACAAAATTTTGCTAAATCGTTTTTATTAGATAATTTGGTCGATAATTACCAATTATAAATCGAGTTTCTAAAATATATTTCCAGGGATTAAAAAGATGACCAATAATAAAAGGGCTGGTTTTGTTGCTTTGTCGGGCAAAAAATATTTTACTGTGCTGTTAACTGTTGTGTTAACTTTCGGGGTGGCGGTGTTAAACGCTCAAACGCCGGCTGCTTACGTAAATCCTTTTATTGGTGCAACTACCAACGCAGATGAAGCCGGAGTTTACCACGGCCTTGGCAAAACATTTCCCGGGGCTACTACACCTTACGGTATGGTACAGGTAAGTCCAAACACCATCACAGGTGGCGATAATGGCCCGGGTTACAGCTTTGAGCATACCAGTATAGAAGGCTTCGCCATGACACAAATGAGCGGTATAGGCTGGTACGGCGACCTGGGCAATTTCCTGGTGATGCCTACCGCCGGCAAAATGTACACCATAGCCGGTAAACTGGATGGATCAATGAAAGGCTATCGCTCGCAATACGATAAAAAAAGTGAGAAAGCATCGGCAGGTTATTACAGTGCTTTGCTGACCGATCACAACATTAAGGCCGAAATGACGGCTGCCCAACACAGCGGTATGCTGCGTTTCACCTTTCCGCAAGGCAGCGATTCGCGTATCCAGATTGATTTGGCGCGCAGGGTAGGGGGTACCTCAACGCTCCAATACGTAAAAGTTGTTAATGACCATACTATTGAAGGCTGGATGAAATGCACGCCAGATGGCGGCGGCTGGGGCAATGGTGACGGCCATGCCGATTACACGGTTTATTTTTATGCCGAATTTAGCAAGCCGCTGAAAGATTTTGGTGTTTGGAGCGCCAATATCCCCGATGACTGGAGCCGTAAACTGGATGATGTAACCGGGAAAAAATATTTAGATAGGGTTGCCGAAGCCGAAATATTAAAAGGCGCAACAGAAAAGCAAGGCAAGCACCTGGGTTTTTATACCCAATTTGCCACGCAAGCCAATGAGCAGGTGCTGCTTAAAACAGGTATATCCTTTGTAAGCATCGCGGGAGCAAAAAACAATTTAAATACTGAGGTTAAGGATTGGAATTTTGATACCCTGCACCAAAAAGCCATCGCTTCATGGAATAAAGCTTTGTCAAAAGCAAGCGTACAGGGCGGTACGCCAGATCAAAAAACGGTATTTTATACAGCACTTTACCATACCATGATAGATCCGAGGATTATCAGCGATGTAGATGGCAAATATCCGGGCGGCGATGGTAAAATACATCAAACCGCAAATTTTAATAAGCGGACTATTTTTAGCGGATGGGATGTGTTCCGCAGCCAGATGCCCCTGCAAACCATCATAAACCCGGGCCTGGTGAACGATGAGATCAATTCGCTGGTAACATTAGCGAAGGAAAAGAAAATGGATTACCTGGAACGCTGGGAGATCATGAACGCTTATAGCGGTTGTATGATTGGTAACCCGGCTGTATCGGTAATTGCCGATGCTTACGCCAAAGGCATCCGCAATTATAACGTGCCCGAGGCTTATCGCCTTGCGGTGGGCTCTGTCGAAAAATTTGGCAATGGCGATAAAGGTTTTACAGGCGGCGATTTGAGCTTATCCCTAACTTTAGAATACGCCTATACCGATTGGTGTGTAGGCCAGCTGGCTAAATGGCTGGGAAAATCTGCCGATGCCACAAAATACACCCAACGGGGGCAGGCCTACAAAAATGTGTTCGATACCGAAAAAGGCTGGTACAGGCCCAAAGATGATAACGGCAACTGGAAAGCCTGGCCCGATTCGGCACGTACCAAACAATGGTATGGCACTATTGAAAGCAACCCCTACCAGCAAGGCTGGTTTGTACCGCAGGACGTAAAAGGCATGGCCCAAATGATGGGTGGCAACGCCAAAACCATTGCCGACCTCAATAACTTTTTTGAAAAGGCCCCAAATAACATGATGTGGAATGATTATTACAACCATTCCAACGAGCCGGTTCACCATGTGCCGTTTTTGTATAATCGCTTAGGCGCACCATGGCTTACACAAAAATGGACCAGGGAAATTTGTCGCCGTGCGTACCTTAACTCGGTTGATGGCCTGGTTGGGAACGAAGATGTAGGGCAGATGTCGGCCTGGTATGTGTTGGCAGCCAGTGGATTGCACCCGGTTTGCCCTGGTGATACCCGGCAGGAAATTACCAGCCCGGTATTTAATAAAGTAGTTTTAAGGCTCGATCCTAAGTATGCCAAAGGGCAAACGTTTACAATAACCGCACTCAAAAATTCGGCGGCTAATGTTTACATCCAAAGCGCAAGGTTAAACGGCAAGGCTTACAACAAGTGTTACCTCGACTTTAAAGATATAGCCGCGGGCGGCACGCTGGAGCTTACCATGGGCAGCAAGCCAAATAAAAACTGGGGAATTTAAAGGAATATGTATTTGGGTAAAGCGACGGATTGTTATGATAGCTAAATCGATTTATGAAAAATCAGATCCTCTATTGAGCAAGGAATTAAAAAGAAAGAGCGAGGGGAACCTGCGATTCCCCTCTTGAGAGGCTACTGTGTGTACACATCTTTTGGAAACGTACCAATAATAAAAAAAATGTCATTTCGAACGAACTGGGGAGGGCTTTGAGTGTTGGCGTGAGGAGAAATCTTCTGCGACATGCTTGCAAATTTGCATGGTTGAATGCATGTCGTATAGGATTTCTCCTCGTACCTCGTTCGAAATGACATTTTCTTTTGTTTTAAAGATGTGTACACACAGTAGCTCTTGAGAGGGGGGAGGGGTGTGTTTATACGAGCGGCTAATGAACGCTGGCCAACACACCCCTGCCACCGCCCGGTCTTTCGCGCCCCCTCTCGAGAGGGGAATTAAAAAGAAAAAGAGCGAGTAAGTGTGATTCCTCCTGAGAGGGGAATAGCAAAAGGGAGCAGAGAAGAATATAATTTGAACAAAACATACAATGAAAAAAGCATTTTTACTATTAGCCGGCATTAGTCTTTCCATCTGGGCCAGCGCGCAAAAAATCGCCCCGTTTAAGGCGGGCGACAGGGTGGCATTTGTGGGCAACAGCATTACCGATGGCGGGCATTACCACTCGTACATTTGGCTGTATTACATGACGCATTACCCCAACGCGCGGATAACCTGCTTTAACGCGGGTATTGGCGGCGATGTTATAGGCCAAATTTACGATAGGTTTGATGATGATGTACTTGATAAAAAGCCTAACGTTTTAACCCTTACCTGGGGCATGAATGATAGCGGTTATTTTGAGTGGTACCGTGCCGACGCACAGGATGTTATGGATAAAAGGATCCAGGGGAGCTATAAATATTACAGTATGCTGGAAGATAAGCTGAAACAACTGCCGGCTATAAAAAAGATCTTTATTTTGGGTTCTCCGTATGATGAAACTTCTAAGTTCACCACCAAAAATATCTATCCTAAGAAAAGCATAGCGTTTTCAAAGATTATCGATTTCCAGCAGGAGGCGGCAAAAAGAAACGGCTACGGTTATGTAGATTTTTATCACCCTATGGCAGCCATTAACCTGCGCGAACAGGCGAAGGATTCAACTTTCAGCCTTACGCCCAATGATAGGGTGCACCCCGATAACGATGGACACCTGGTGATGGCCTACCTGTTTTTAAAAGCCCAGGGGCTGGATAATCAGTATGTTGCCGATTTAAGCATCAATGCGCAAAGCAAAAAAGTGTTGAAAGCCGTAAACTGCCGCATCAGCAATATAACAGCCGGCGCAGATTCGGTAGCGTTTAATTACCTGGCCAGTTCGCTGCCTTATCCTATCGATACCATTCCGCGTGGCTGGGGCAATCGAAAAAAGCAGGCAGATGCCCTAAAAGTAGTTCCGTTTACCAAAGAGTTTAACCAGGAATTGCTGAGCATTAAAGGCCTTAAGGACGGCGATTATAAAGTGATGATTGATGGCGAGCAGATAGGCAGCTGGTCGGCCCGGCAACTGGCCGGCGGCATTAACATGGCCGAAATTACCACTACTCCCCAATACCAGCAGGCCATCCAGGTTCGCGAACTGAACGAAGAGCGCTGGGATATTGAACGCCGTACAAGAATGTATGTTTGGATGCAGTATGATTTTTTAAAGGGCAAAGGTTTGCTGCACAACGATAGCAACGCCGCTATGGACACCGTAAAAAAATACGCTGTAAAAGACATTTTTGTGAATGGCAATAAAGATAACTATAGCCGCGCCCGCTACAAAAGCCTGCGCGATGCCTGGCAAAAAGAAACGGATGTACTAACCGACCAGATTTATGCCATTAACAAACCCAAAAATCACCGCATTACTATTATAGCTGCCAAATAATTATACCCGCAAAATACCTATACCCATATGAATAAAAAAACAATAATAGCCCTTATAGCCTTTTTTATAAGCTATATAAAGGTTGATGCAGCTACGGTTGATACCGTTTTAACACACAGCAATGCCATGCGCCAGGATATTAAGGCGGTAGTGATAAAGCCCGCAGGCTACCAGGCCGGCAAAAAGTTTCCGGTGTTGTACCTGTTGCATGGTTTTAGCGGCAACTACAGTGATTGGATTTTAAAAGTACCCGCCATTACCAAACTGGCCGATGAGTATCAAATGATGATCGTATGCCCAGATGGCAATTTTGCAGGTTGGTATTTTGATAGCCCTATGAATAAGGATTGGCAATACGAAACTTATGTTGGAACCGAACTGGTGAACTGGGTTGATAAACATTACGCTACAATTGCCGATAGGAGCGGGAGGGCCATCACCGGTTTAAGTATGGGCGGTCACGGCGCCATGTACATTGCCTTTAAGCACCAGGATACCTTTGGCGCGGCGGGCAGCATGAGCGGCGCGCTGGATATCAGGCCCTTTTCGGATGCGTTTGGTATTGAGCAGGTATTAGGAAAATACAGCCAATATCCCGAAAGGTGGGAAAAAAACAGCGTTATCAATATGATATACCTGTTAAAGCCAAACTCGCTGCTTATTACGTTTGATTGCGGTTACGATGACTTTTTATACCCGGCAAATGTTGCTTTTCATAATGAGCTTTTAATGCGTAAGATTCCGCATGATTTTACCGTAAGGCCAGGGGCGCATACCTGGGAATTTTGGAGCAACTCGGTTGTTTACCAGGCGCTGTTTTTTAGTCGCTACTTTAACAAAATAAAGTAGGGGATAGTGTTGCGAAATTTAATTACCGGGCTTGTAATATTTGGCCCGGTTTTTAAACACTTTTTTAATTTTTGTTAGATTTTAATGCAAACAAAATAAATTAAAAAAAAGTGTTCAAAAAATTTGCTAAATCGTTTTTATGATTTAAATTAGCAGTCAGATTAAATATCTGTTATAAACCAACTAATACCAATATACTTTTTTTTAGGCAATCTGCGTAAAGCTGCCAAATTTAGCTAAATCRATTTTTCGATATTATTTAAATGGACTTGTAGTGTTAAAAATATGCTATTGTAAATAAACCTGTAATATGAAAAAAATTTACTTCAAGGTTCTTACTTTTTCGATGTTCGGGCTTGCGCTTTGGGGCATGTCATCCTGTAAAAAGGATGGTTTCCTGGGGCAAACCACTACATCAAACTTAACCCAAAGCACGGTGTTTGCCGATAGCGCCAATACGGTGGCGTTTTTGTCAAATATCTACAGTAATGTGGGTTTCAGCTTTAACCCTGGCCGCTTTTTATACGGGCCTATTTTATCGCCTACAACCAACGGCGGGCTTGATGCTGCTTCGGACGAAGCCGAGGTTTACACGTCGGCCGGTTCTACTGCTTTGGCTTTTGAATCGGGCACTATCAACGCGGCTGTAGTTACCGATGATGCTTATAAAAACAGCTATACCAACATTCGCGCGGTAAATCAGCTGCTGGCCAATTTGCCAAAGTCGCCTATAAATAATTTTACCAAAACGCAGATGCGTGCCGAGGCTCATTTTTTAAGGGCCTGGTATTACGCCATATTATTAAAACACTACGGCGGGGTGCATATAGTTAACGATAAGATTTACAACTACACAGATGCCATCCCCGCAAAGCGGAATACCTATGCCGAAACGGTAAACTATATTTTGGCCGATTGCGATACCGCCGCGCTTGAGTTGCCAACCGTTCAAAGCGGCTTAAACTATGGCCGCGCTTCAAAGGGCGCCTGCCTGGCCTTAAAATCAAGGGTTTTGTTGTATGCTGCAAGTCCGTTATTTAACGGGCAATCGATAGGCGATGGCGCTACAAAAGAACTGGTGGGCTATGCTACGTTTGATAAAGAACGCTGGAAACTGGCCGAAGATGCCGCGATTGCTGTAATTGGTACCGGAGCCTATAAACTCAACGTTGATAATGCTACCGCACCCGGCTATGGCTTTCAGCACCTGTTTACCTTGCCCTTTAATACCGAATACATTTTTGAGCTGATGCGCGGCAACAATGCCGATTTTGAAAGCCTGTGGCAACCACCATCGCGTACGGGCAAAAATGGAGCCCTGCCTTTGCAGGGTTTGGTTGATGCGTTCCCGATGAACACAGGCAAACCCATCACCGACCCAACATCCGGCTACGATCCGCAAAACCCTTATGCTAACCGCGACCCGCGTTTAGATTATACCGTTATCCGCGATCAAACACTTATCCAAAACAGGCTGTCGTCGGGCAAATCGCCTATTAATATTTTTACCGGTACGTATAACGGTCAATCAACCGGCCCCGATGCGGTAAATGTGGGCACCCGTACAGGCTATTACACCAATAAAATGCTGGATCCGGATGCCGTATCGCAGGATTTTACACATCCAACCAAAAGGTGCTGGCCATTAATGCGTTATGCCGAAATTCTGCTTAACTACGCCGAGGCCGCCAATGAATATGAAGGCCCAACCACACTGGTTTACCAGGCTGTTGAAGCTATCCGCCAGCGGGCAGGGTTAAACCCGTACCAGTTGCCAACCGGCTTAAGCCAGGCAGATATGCGCAAAACCATTCAGAACGAACGCCGTATTGAGCTGGCGTTTGAGGAGCACCGTTTTTGGGATGTGCGCCGCTGGAAAATAGCCGACCATACCGACAATATCCAAACGTACGGTATGGAGGTTGACCGTAATAATGCATCGGTTACTTATAAAACCTTCCCGGTGCGCAAGCGCAACTTCCGCACGGCTATGTACCTGTGGCCTTTCCCGCAAACGGAGGTGGCCAAATCGCCTGATATGTTACAAAACCCAGGGTATTGATCATCATTATAAGATAAAAAGCAAATGAAAAAGAATAATATAATGCAACAGTGCGGCTTTTTGCTGGTAGCGATAGCGGCTATTTTGATGGCATCATGCAAAGCCGAAAAGGTATTGCCGGTAAAAGAATCTATCAAAGATATCACGGGCAGTTGGCAGGTGATCAGGGCAACGCGCAACGGCACCGAGCTTACCACCCTTATCGATTTTACCAAATTCAGGGTAAACTTTAAAGATGGTGGCTATACCATTGAAAACCCGCTGCCTTTTTTAGTAAACGCCAACGGCAAATTCGCGCTCGACGATCCGGAATATCCATTTAAAATAACGTTTACTGCAACCGGGGGCGCCGCTGTATCAACACCGTTCAATTATCCTATTGTGAATGGTAAAAGGCAGCTAAGCATCACTTTTAGCCCGGGCTGCCCAAACAATAGCTATGTATACGTACTGCAAAAAGTTAACTAACCATAAACCATAACCTACTAATACAACAGATTTTATGAGATCATATTTACATATAAAAGGTAAAGGTTTATGGAAGTTTTGCGCCTTAACTGCCCTGGCTATTGTACTGGCCTGCTGCGGCGAGGTGATAACCAGTGTTGACCAGCCTGCAACTGCAACAGCGGGGTCTACAATGACCGTAACTGTTCATCTATCTATACCAACGGCGGCAGATGGCGGCCCCGATTACCTGGTGTTTGGCTTTTTGGTACCCAAGGGATGGAAAGCGGCACAAAATACCGTTGTAACCTACTCGGGCGCGCAGGGCAGCGGCAACATGACGCTGATACCCGAAGGAACCTTAGGCAAAAACGGAAACGGCTTAACCTGGACAGCCTACATGAAAAAAACTTTCCAGATAGGTGGTAACCTTATCGACGATATGGAATGGGTAGCTTATCAATCAGATAAAGCATATTCGCACAGCGGCGGGCTTGAATTTAAGGGCGATATCACCATTAAAACAAAAGTGGCTGCCGATAATAACAACTACCTGGTAAAATTAGGCTACACCATTACCGATACCGGCCACGGCTTTACCAGCGATCAGTTTGGTACCTATTACAGCGAAGTAGTAACACCCTGCTTTGAAGTTACCGGCGGCACCGGCGACCTGATTGATTTTTGTAATCCGCAGCTTACCACAGTTAACCCGCCAAAATCGTTAGATAACGACATCATAACGCTAACCTTTGATGGCACGGTTGTTAACACGCCGCTAAACAACGCTGCCGAAACTTACCTGTGCGCTACCGCCTATACCAGTGATGGCAAAACCATCAGCGTTTGCGAGCAAACCGATAAAACCAAAATGATACAAGCGGTGCCAAACAGTAAAAAGTACCAGCTAACGTTTTGGCCCAAGTCGTTTTTTAACACAACGGCGGCGCAAACCATCACCAAAATAGAGTACTTCATTACCGATAAAACAGGCACTGCAAAGGTTGGCTATGGTAACACACTGGCGCCGTTTGTTTACACTTTTAAGTGCTCGTAACCAACTATAATACAAAAGGAGGCCGAATTAACCTTGTTTTTAAAATCACAGGTTGAGGTAGCTGCTAAACGATATTTAATTATTGCCAACAATTTAAATCTTATACTATGGCTTATTGCTACTTAAAGAAATGCTTTACAGGTTTCGTCATATTGATGCTTATGCTGGTAAAAACCGGGTACGCAGCTATGCAGGATACCACAGGCAGGGGTAGTACCCATCCTGGTTGGGTAAGCGGGGTTGTACTTGATGAATATGCCAACCCTTTAAACGGGGTTAAGGTAATGATAAAGGGTAAAACCGATGCCAGCTTTACTGATAAAGACGGTCGCTTCGAGATTAACGCTGTCACCGGCGATAAGCTGGTATTTACCATGCTTAACTATTACACCAGCGAGGTAAACATCAGCAGCAAAAGCCCTGTCACCATAAAATTGCTTGATACCTATTTAAAAGCGCCCGAAACGATAAACGTGTTATACGGCACCAAAAAGGCAGCTGCAAACCTGGGGTCGGTTGCTTCCATTTATACCAACCAGCTTACAACCACACCGGCATCGTTATATACCCATGCATTGCCGGGGCAGCTGCCGGGCTTGTACACGCAGCAGTACAGTGGCTTTGCCAGCCCGCAAACCAGCACCCAAACCGTGGCCGATTTTATTGGCAACGTGGTGCAGCACAACAACTACTCGGCAAATGATAATACCGAAATAGGTTTATCGCTGCGCGGACAAACGCCTATAACCATCATCGATGGGGTACAGCGCGAAATCTCTTCAATCGATCCGGAAAGTATTGAGTCGGTATCGGTTTTAAAGGATGCCTTATCAAACATTTTGCTGGGTATCAACAGCTCGCGCGGTGTTTTACTGATCACTACCAAACATGGCCAGGCAGGGGCGCCCCGCATTTCGTTTACGGCCGAAGTTGGTTCGCAACACCCGCTGGATCTGCCGAAACCGCTGCCAGCCTACCAGTATGCTTATCTATATAACGAGGCGCTGCAAAACGATGGCAAGCCAACTATTTACACCGCCGATGACTTTAACGCCTACCGCAACCATACCGATCCTGCTCATCACCCGGATGTAAATTGGTTTAATACCTTGCTGCGCAACAATTCGCCAATAAGCAGCTACAAACTCAACGTTAACGGCGGCAGCAGCGCAGCGCAATACAGTGTGTCGTTAAATTATATGGATCAGCAGGGCATGTTTAAAACCTCGCCGGCTGCAACTTATAATACCAATAACGAACTTAGCCGTTACATTATCAATTCGGATCTGAGTGTAAACGTTACCAAAAAGTTTACGGTTGATTTGCAATTGTTTGGCCGTATTCAACAGGCTACCCAGCCGGGGACAGGCTACTCGGGCATCCTGAACACTTTGTACAATACACCTAACAACGCCTACCCGGTTTATAACCCTAACGGATCGTTCGGCGGTACTACATTGTTTACCAATAACCTGTTATCGCAATCGCAGTTTTCGGGCTACCAGCGCACCAACAGTAACGATGTAATGGCCAACCTTGATCTTAATTACGATTTAAGCAGCGTAACAAAAGGCCTCTCGGTAAAACTAAAGGGCAACCTGGCCTTTGAATCGCAGGGCCTGGTAAACCGGTCGCTGCAAAACAATACCTATTTGCTTAACAAAGATAGCTCATACTCGGCTGTGGGTACACCAATATCGCAATCAAACGGCTTTGCCACGGTATCAAGCGCCCGGTATTCTTTTGCGCAGGCCGCTTTAAATTACGAGAGGCAGTTTGGAAAAGGCACCGTAAGCGGTATGTTGTTGTATGATACCCGGTCGGTTGTATTAAACTATGACTTATCTGGTGTTACCACCAACAGGGCAGCCAAATTGGGTTACAACTACGATGGCAAATACTTTATTGAAGCATCGGCCAACAGCAGCGGCTACAACAGGTACCCGCCCGGTAACCAGTATGGCATGTTTTACGCCGTTGGCTTAGGCTGGCAAATGGGGCAGGAGGGTTTTATAAAAGATATTAGCTGGATAAGTTCATGGAAATGGCGCGCAACTTATGGTAAAACCGGCAATGCCAATGTTGATAATTTTGGTTACTACAACTTTTTGCAAACCTATGGTACGTCAATCGGGTATCCTTATACACTGGGTACTGCCCGCAGCGTAATTCAAAGCTATAACGAAAATACCCTGGCTAACCCTTACATCCGTTGGGAAAACGCCAAAAAATTGGATATTGGTACCGATATATCCCTGTTTAAAGATCACTTTAAAATTACTGCTGATTACTTTCATGACAGGTACTATGATCTGTTACAAACCCGTGGCAATAGTATAGCCTTGTTAGGAACCACCTACTCGGCCGAGAATATTGGCGTGAAGTTGTATAAAGGTACCGAGCTTACTTTAACCTACCAGGACCATGCCGGTAATTTAAATTATTTTATTACAGCTAATGCAACGCGGCAAACATCAACCAATGTATTCAGCGATGAAGAGCCCGCTCCGTATCCATGGTTAAGGCGCACCGGCTTATCAAACGACGTAATATTTGGCTATACTGCTTTAGGTTTCTTTAAAAACGCGCAGGATGCAGCCACCAGCGCCACCACAGTTGGCTACACGCCACAGGCCGGCGATGTAAAATACAAAGACCTTAACGGCGACCACGTTATTAACCAGTTTGATCAATCGGCCATAGCCAATACCAAACCTTTAATTTATTACGGCTTATCATTTGGTGTTAACTATAAAGGTTTCAGCGTGAGCGTAATTATGCAGGGTGTTACCAACCACCAGATTATTTACAACAACAACCTGGTAAACGGCTTTGCCGGCCTTGGTCAGTTTGGTAACATTTACCTGGGCCAGGGCTATGATGCCCTAACCGGAAGGTGGACACCAGAAACAGCTAATATAGCTACCCTGCCGCGCTTATCATCAACCGGCAATGTTAACAATGGTTTGCTATCAACACTGTACATCCGGTCGGCAAATTACATGAGGCTTAAAAATGCCGAAATAGGCTATAGCCTGCCGCTGCAGTGGGCACGCAAGCTAAGATTATCGGGCATCAGGGTATTTGCCAATGGCGAAAACCTGTACACATTTTACGGCTACAAGGGCGTGGATCCGGAAGTGTATGGTTTGGCATACCCCATACAGCGCGTGTTTAATGCAGGTATAAACATTAAGCTTTAATTATTGGCCAACATTAAAATTATGATCATGAAGAGAATTAAAAATATACACATAGCGGCCGTACTCATTTTGGTAATACTGGCAGGCTGTAAAAAATATGAGCAATTTCCGGTTGATAAGGTAGGCATTCAATATGTGTTTGACCCTAAGGACTCTTTAGGCAGCAGTGCGCAGGAATTTTTGTATGGCATTTACCCGGTAATGAAAAGCGGTCATAACCGGGTAGGCGGCGATTACCTGGATGCCGCATCTGATGATGCTATGTCATCGGCATCGGGGCCAACAAACCAGGTAACCATTTTGGGTACAGCCGCATACAATTCCTACACCATTCCTGCCGATGAAAATCTTTGGGCCTACTATTATGCAGGCATCCGCAAGGCCAATATTTTTGTGAATAACATTGGCGTAGTGCCGGTGATGGCTAAATACAAAGGCTACTCGCAAAAGTATGTTTGGAAAAGCGAGGCCCGCTTTTTAAGGGCGCTGTTTTATTTTGAACTGGTAAAACGCTATGGCGGTGTGCCATTGCTTGGCGATAAAGTATTTACCATAAGCGATAACGTATCGCTGCCCCGTAACTCATTTGCCGATTGCATCAAATACATTACAAGCGAGTGTGATGCCATTAAAGATACATTGCTTACTGCCCCGGTTGATAACCCCAATGCCGATGCGCACAGGGTAACCAAGGGCGCCGCGCTTGCCTTAAAGGCAAGGGTGTTATTATACGCCGCAAGCCCATTATTTAATGGCGGTAATATTGATGCTGCAAACCCGCTTACCGGTTATACCGATAATAGTTTGGCCCGCTGGGCAGCGGCATCGGCGGCGGCAAAGGATGTCATGAACCTGGGCGCATACTCGTTACCGAACGATTTTAAGGGTGTGTTTTTGAACCAGAATAACAGCGAAATGATCCTGATAAGGCAAACAGGGTCTGATAACGGGATTGAAACTGCCAACGCACCGATAGGTTTCCCGGGCGCGGCTGCCAAAGGCCAAACCAGCCCAAGCCAGCAACTGGTAGATGCTTTCCCGATGAGTAACGGCCTGGCTATTACCGACCCGGCATCGGGATACGACAGCAATAACCCGTACGCAAACCGCGATCCGCGCCTTACTTATACGGTGTTTTATAATGGTGCCCGCTGGCTTAACAGCGACCTGCAGCTGTATGAGGGTGGCCAAAGCAAGCCAAACACCAGCCTGCAGCAAACTAAAACCGGCTACTACATGCGCAAATTTATGGGTAACGAAGAAAATGCGAACAGTTTTCAGGGCCATAATGCCGATTGGCTGGTGATACGTTACGCCGATGTGATATTAGGGCATGCCGAGGCTGAAAACGAAGTAAACGGCGCCACCAGCGATGTTTATAACGATATAATCAGCATCCGCAAACGGGCAGGCATAGCAGCAGGTGGCAATGGCTTATACGGGTTAAAAGCAGGCATGACCAAAGATGAGATGCGCGATGCCATCCACAACGAACGCCGGATAGAATTTGCCTTTGAAGAGAGCCGCTATTGGGATATCCGCCGCTGGAAAACAGCCAATTTGGTCATGAACCAGCCATTGAAAGGTATGTCTATCAATAAAATAGGATCGAGTTTAACCTACAATATAGTTACAGCGCTGGATACCAAATTTAACCAGCCGGCTATGTACCTGTACCCTATACCCTATGATGAAGTGTTAAAGAACCCGAATATGAAACAAAATCCTGGATGGTAATCCTTCAATCAATTTAACCAAATTAATTAAGCAGTTATGAGAAAATTCATACTTTTCTTTCAAATAATAATAGCCATGCTCCCGGTGGTGGTATTTGCGCAAAGCAAAACCGTAACCGGTACCGTGCGCGACCTTACCGGCGCTTTGCCGGGCGCGTCAGTGGTTGAAAAAGGATTGCCAACCAACGGGGTAATTACCAATGGCAACGGTAAATTCAGCCTTACACTTAAAGGGCAGTCAAACAGCATCATTGTTAAATTCATCGGCTATATACCGCAAACCTATACGTTTAAGGACGGTAATACAGCCGATATTATCCTGCAAACAAACAGCAACGGTCTGGATGAGGTTGCGGTAGTAGGGTACGGCAAAAGATCGAGGCCTACCAACACAGGAGCCGTAAGTTCCATTTCGGCGGCTGATATACGTACCGTGCCAACGGCCAACGTGCAAAATGCTTTAACCGGTAAATTGCCGGGCTTTTTCTCGCAGCAGGCATCGGGCCAGCCGGGTAAGGATGCATCTGACTTTTATATCCGTGGTGTAAGTTCATTAAACCCCGCAGGTAACCAGCCGTTAATTATTGTTGATGATATTCAGTATAGTTATGACCAGCTGCAGCAGATCAACGTAAACGAAATTGAAAGTATATCGATATTAAAAGATGCCTCAACCACGGCTATTTACGGTATTAAAGGTGCCAATGGTGTATTGGTGGTTACTACCCGTCGTGGTAAAAGCGGTGCGCCAAAAATTAATTTAAGGGTAGAGACCGGCTTACAGGCACCAACCAAAACGCCAACCTTTTTAGATTCATACAACTCGGCAGTATTAATTAACGAGGCCTATGGTAACGATGGGCTCAACAAGCCATTCACGCAGGCAGATATCGACCATTTCAAGGCCGGAGACGATCCTTACGGGCACCCGGATGTTGATTGGTACAACAAGATATTCAAGAAAAATACCTACCAGGCCAATACCAACCTGGATATATCGGGCGGTAACAACGCGCTTAAGTATTTTATCTCAGGCGGTATCCTGAAACAAAATGGATTGGTGCGTGACTTTGCCGATCCGCAAAGTCTGGTAAACACCAACTATTATTTCAACAGGTATAACTTCCGCTCCAATCTCGATTTAAAAGCCAACAAAACGTTAGATCTTCGTTTGGATGTAACCACCCGTTTTTCTGACTTGAATCAGCCTTATAACGAGAATGCCGTGGGCGAGATCTATAATTTTACTAAAGAGACGCCATTTACCGCGCCCTACATCAACCCTAATGGTTCGTACTCCTATGCTTACTCGCCGTTTAACCCCGAGCATTTGCCAACGCTGAATGCAAGGCTGGCAACCGGTGGCTACCAGCACTCGCGCCGTACCGACTTTAATTTCCTGTTTGGCGCTACCCAGAAACTGGATGCGTTAACCGAAGGCTTATCACTAACCGGCAGGGTTGCATACTCCAGCATTGAGCAGTTTACCAAGCAAATTTTTAATGGCGGTATCCCGGCTTATCACTTTGATCCAACAACTAATCAATATGCCTTAAGGCCGGGTGCTACTTATGTGTATACACCCTACGCACTTACGGGTAATACCGATATCAACAGCAACAACTATGATGTACAGCTATATGCCAATTACGATCATAATTTTAGCAATTCGCACCATGTAACCGGCTTGCTGTTGTTTAACCAAACATCGCAAACTTACAATGCGCAGTCGCTGCTGGATGCCTCGCTGGTCGCGGTGCCGCAAAAATTCCAGGGGATATCCGGTAAGTTAGGGTACGATTATAAGCAGAAATACCTGTTGGAATTTAATATTGCTTACAACGGTACCGATAGGTTTGCTGCCAATCACCGGTTTGGATACTTCCCGGCGATAAGCGCAGGATATAACCTGGTGAAAGAGAAGTTTTTTACTGAAAAGTTCCCGGTGTTCAGCCTGTTCAAAATAAGGGGCAGCTACGGCCTGGTAGGGTCAGATGCGGCGCCAGGTAACCGGTACGTGTACAACCAGGTTTATAAACAAGGCGGTGGCTATTATTTTAACGAAACGCCGCAAGGTTATGGCACCATTTACGAAGATGCCCTTAGTAATGCCAATGTAGTTTGGGAGCGTGCCAAAAAAACCGACGTAGGTTTGGATATGAACTTGTTTAACGATAAGATCTCGGCTACTATCGACTTTTTCCACGATATCCGTTACGACCAATTGATTGTGCCGGGTAGCGTACCCGAAATTATTGGTGTGGCTTTACCTGCGGTAAATATCGGTAAAACCCGCAACCAGGGTTTTGACGGGCAGATATCATACCACAGCACTTTAGGAAAAGTTCAATACAATGTGGGCCTGGTATTTTCATACGCCAAAAACAAAATCCTGTTCCAGGATGAGGCATCGCCTGCCTATCCGTGGCTGGCTTCAACAGGCAAACCAATAGGGCAGCAGTTTGGCTACCATTACCTGGGTTATTACACGGCTAATGATATATCGGCTATTAACGCCTACCAGGCTGCTCACGGCGGATCAAACGCGGGTAACCCTATAGCAGTGCCCGATAACGGCTTGCCGCTGCAACCCGGCGACCTGCGTTACCAGGATTTGAACGGCGATGGCATCATTAATGTGTTTGATAAACGTGCAATTGGCAATCCCAATTTGCCTAATACCTCGCTGGGCTTGTCGCTGCAGGCCGTGTACAAAGGATTCAGCATCAGTGCGCTGTTTGCCGGTTCGTTTAACTATAGCTTCGCGGTGCTGGGCACCGGTATCGAGCCGTTTCAAAGTCAGTTTCAGCCCATTCACCAGGAACGCTGGACACCGGCAACCGCTGGTACTGCCAACTTCCCGAGGCTAACTACCAACCCTACATCAGTTAACAGCCCTACATCTTATTTTTCGGATTACTGGCTTATCAATGCGCATTATATCCGTTTAAAAACAATTGATGTGGGTTACCAGCTGCCTACCAAATTGCTGCCCTTTAAAATTAATAATGCCCGTATTTACTTAAGCGCATACAACCTGTTTACATGGACAAACTTTAAAAAATACCAGCAGGATCCTGAGGTAGCCACCAATACCGCAGGTGATGCATACATTAACCAACGGGTACTTAATATTGGTATCCAGGCCGGGTTTTAATAATGAGGGGAGCGATGTCGGCGAAGACTCACCCCGACTCGGCTGCGCCCGTCGGCCCTCTCTCCAACTTCGTTGCAAAGAGGGCTTAAAAAAATATGTTGATACCCTCTTTGCGGCGCAGCCGGAGAGAGGGTCGGCCAGCGCAGCGTAGCCGGGGTGAGTAGTGGCCAGCGTTCAGGCCGCTACCCATGACGTGTTATAATTTCGAATACGCAGGCCTGTCACCCTGAGCCTGTCGAAGGGTCGCGCGGAGAGGCCTTTGCCCACTATGCTTCGACAGGCTCAGCACGACAACGCTCTTTAATGTGTAATTTTCTCCGTCGGAGTTTCGTGAAGTTTCACAGCTACCCATGATATAATGTTTGGTTATGGAATCATTTAATAATTAAATTAGTGCAATGTTTCCAACTATAGGCCACCTCATTTATTACCTGTTCGGCATTAATTTTACGTTTCCTGTTCAAACGCTGGGCTTGTTTGTGGCATTGTCTTTTTTGTTCTCGTATATTGTATTTAGCTCGGAGTTTAAACGGTACGAAGCCTTGGATAAAATTAAAGCTTTTACCCGTAACGTAGTGGTAGGAGAAAAGGCATCCGTTGCCGAAATCAGTATCAATTCCATTCTTGGCTTTTTATTAGGCTTCAAGGCCTTTGGGGTCATGTTTAACTATACGGTGTTCAGCGCCAACCCACAAGGGTACCTGCTATCGGTTAAAGGCAACCTGGTGATGGGCATACTCACCGGTGCAGTATTTGGTTTATGGGTTTATGCAGATAAAAAGGAAAAGGAACTGGAACAGCCTAAAGCAGAGGTGCAAACGGTTCATCCTTACCAGCTGATGGGACTTATTGTTTTTTCGGTTGGTTTTTTTGGCTTTATTGGCGCCAAGTTATTTGACACGGTGGAACACTGGAGTAATTTCAGGTACGACCCCATGGGTACTCTATTCAATGTCCGCGGCTTTTCTTACTACGGGGGATTGATATTTGGCGCTTTAACTTACCTGTACATTGGCCATAAAAAAGGGATGAAGCTGGTGCATTTGGCAGATATCGGTTCGCCGGGTATGATGCTGGCTTACGGCATTGGCCGTATAGGTTGCCAGCTTGCCGGTGATGGCGATTGGGGTATTATCAATAGCCATCCTAAGCCAGGTTTAATACCGGGGTGGATGTGGTCGTTCACCTATCCGCACAATGCCATTAACGCGGGCCTTCCAATACCAGATTGTGCCGGCAATTATTGCAACCAATTGTTACATGGCGTGTACCCCACACCCTTTTACGAGGCCACTATTTGCCTGTTGTTTTTTACGCTGATGTGGGTGTTCAGGAATAAAATTATCAAACCGGGTTTCATGTTTTTTTTATACCTGGTGCTCAACGGCGGCGAAAGGTTTTTGATCGAACTGATCCGCATTAACCCAAAATATCAAATTTTTGGAATGAACTTTACCCAGGCCGGCTATATTGGTTTATTAATGGTAGTTGGCGGCTTGGTTGGCTTTGTATGTTTAATTATAAAAACTAAAAACTGGGAAAGCTACAACCCGTAACGTAGGTTGTAAACCCTATTAATTGAATTACCCTATGAGAAAATTTGCAGTCATCACCTTGTTTTTTTGTATTGCAGCAACCCTGCAAAGCATATCACAAACCGATGGTAAAACGGTAAATCTTACCGATCTTAATTTCACTGTCGAGGCGGCCCCCGATTGGAGCAGCCTGTTAAAGCGCGAAGCAGGCTGGTTTGGAGGCGACGGGATTTATACTATCCCGTTAAACGGAGTAGAAAACAAGCCGGCGAAGGCCGGCGATAAGATCCTGTTTATCTTCAGCGATTCGATGATTGGCAAAATAGAAAACGGCACGATGGTGCCGGGCTTTAAAATGATCCATAATTCGGTGGCCGTACTCCATGGCAACCAGCCTGCCGATACCGAAATGAAGTTTTCCTGGGATGCTGATAAGGCAGGGGCCGCCGAATCATTGTTCATTCCACACACTGCCCAAACCGCGGCAGGCGATTACTATTGGCTTGGCGATGGCTTTGTAAACCAGGAATTGAATAATGCCATTTATATTTTTGGCTATAGGGTGCGTAATGTTGGCACCGGCGCCTTCGGGTTCAGGGAGGTTGGTAACACGCTGATAAAAATTCCGGCAGGATCGCAGCCGCCTTATAAAGACCTTAAGCAAATGGATACGCCATTTTACCTCACGGATGCAAAAGGCGATATCGGGTCGTTCGGGGCTGGCATTTATGTGAATACCACAAAAGCCGGCGCGCCCAAACCCGATGGTTACATTTACGTTTACGGGGTGCGCGGCATCGGCAAAAATTTGATGGTTGCCCGCGTTTTGCCAAAAGACTTTGAAAAGTTTGACAGATGGTGGTTTTACGATGGCACCAACTGGATAAAAGACATGAACAAGGTAGCCGATGTTACCAATAGTGTATCCAATGAACTAAGCCTCACCGCGCTGCCTGATGGCCGTTATGCCCTCATTTTCCAGGTAGGAGGCATGAGCACCAATGTGGGTATGCGCATAGGGGCGACACCCTATGGTCCCTTTGGCCCGGTAATAAAGATATGGGATTGCAAACCTGACCTGGAAGAGAAAACCTTTGTAGTTTACAACGCCAAAGCACATCCAAGCCTATCCGCCCCCGGCGAACTGCTGATTAGCTATAACATTAACTCCGTTGATTTCATCCCCGATTTGATGAAGAAGCCCAACCTGTACAGGCCAAGGTTTATCAGGATGAAGATTGGGGGGAAGTAGTTTTTTAGTAGCAAGTAGTTAGTATCAAGTATCAAGATTTTACTGTCCCCTCAGGGTCTCTCGTAGAGGATACTGAGGTACCCGATCACCTCGCACAAACGCGGCATTAAGTTTCGGACAGGACATTGTACATCGCAGGGTCCTCGTTGAGAGACCCCGCGGGGACGGAAGATTTTTAAAATCTACTGTCCCCTTAATATTATTAAAATGGCCGCAGCGTAAGCAAACATGGTTAACAAAGGTTAACACAATTTTGAGTTATTTTTACTTAAATCATTTGTAATCAATTAATTGTGTTAAAAACATGGTTAACATGTGTTAACCATGTTTTTATGTGGCTTCAGCGGCTCTCCCCGCGGGGACGAGAAAACTCAAAGCATACGTTGTGAAAAAATATTTAAAACGACGAATCGTATTTCTATCCTAAAAAAATTAAACAACTTTCATTCTTGCTACTTGCAACTCAAAATTATATATTCGCTAAATCAATTTAGCTAACCCAAATGAAAAAATTCTTACTGTTTGCCGGCATTATCATGCTGTGCAGTTTTCAAACTAAAAAGCCAACCAAAGTGGTATTCTTTGGCGATTCTATTACCGAGTATGCTGTACAGCCCAACGGTTTTATCACGCTGATTCAGCAACGCCTTAAAGCCGAAAAAAAGGAGCAGGATTATGAAGTTGCCGGAGCAGGCATTGGCGGTAATAAGATATATGATTTATACCTCCGCTATGAAGATGATGTATTAACCAAAAATCCCGATGTGGTAGTGATTTGGGTAGGGGTGAACGATGTATGGCATAAGCGCATGTTTGGTACAGGTACCGATTGGGATAAGTTTGGCCGCTTTTATACGGCGCTTATCAAAAAATTACAGGCCAAAAATATCAAAGTGCTGATATGTACACCAGCCAGCATAGGCGAAAAAACCGATTACAGCAACGAACTTGATGGCGACCTGAACAAATATTCCAACTCCATCCGCGACCTGGCCAAACAAAACAATTGCGACCTTTTTGATTTCCGCACCCTGTTTCATGAATATAACGTTAAAAATAACCCCAACAACAAAGGCGAAGGCATCCTGACCAAGGATGGCGTACACCTTAACGACGAGGGTAATAAATTTGTGGCCGATTTGTTTTATAAAACCTTATTCAAATAGAATAAGGTTTTTAATTAATCTTTTGCTAAATCGATTTATTGATTATATTTGCTTATCAAGTGCCGATATCCATCAGCGGCATAAACCACATTATATACGCCAAATGAAAATACGGTTACTTACATGCGTTCCGGCGCTTTTATGGGCCAATGCGCTGTTTGCGCAAAACGATAACCTGGTTAAATACGTAAACACCCGGCAGGGTACCAATACCAAATACGAGTTTAGCTACGGTAACACCTACCCGGCCACCGCGCTGCCTTTTGGCATGAATACCTGGACTGCCCAAACCGGCAAAAACGGCGACGGCTGGAAGTACCAGTATTTTGAACATACCATCCGTGGTTTCCAGCAATCGCACCAGTGCAGTTCATGGGTTAATGATTACGCCGTGTTTTCGCTGATGCCTGTAACCGGTAATCTGGTGGTTAATGAGGATAAACGCGCTGCCGGCTTCAGGCACGAAAACGAAACAGCCCAACCCAGCTACTACAAAGTAAAACTGGATAACAATATCACCACCGAAATGACACCCACCGAGCGGGGTGCACATTTACGCTTCAGCTTCCCCAAGGGGCAGGGCGCTTACCTGGTGCTGGATGGCTATACCAAAATGAGCATGGTGAAGATAATCCCAGGCGAACGTAAGATCACAGGCTGGGTTAACAATTGCCGTTGGGCGCCGCAGGGGTTTAAAAATTACTTTGTAATCACCTTTGATAAACCCTTTGCTGCTTATGGTACCTGGGAAAATAAAAAAGATCAGCTATCGCCCAAAAACTTAACTGCCGAAGGTGATGGCGTTGGCGCTTACCTTAAATTTAAAGACGGCGAAACCGTGCAGGCCAAAGTAGCATCCAGCTATATCAGCCCCGAACAGGCCGAACTTACCTTGCAAACCGAATTAGGTAAATACAAAAATTTCGACGATACCCGCAAAGAGGCAGATGTGGTTTGGAACACGCTGCTTGGCCGCATGAAAATTGAAGGCGCTACTGAGGATGATAAGGCCACCTTTTATAGTTGTTTGTACCACGCCAACCTGTTCTCGCACCAGTTTTTTGAGTACGGTAAAGATGGTAAGCCTTATTACTACAGTCCATACGATGGTAAAACGCACGATGGGTATATGTATACCGACAATGGCTTTTGGGATACCTTTAGGGCACAATTTCCGCTGAATACCGTCATTCACCCTAAAATGCAGGGGCGGTATGTGCAGGCCCTCTTAGATGCCCAGCAGCAATGCGGCTGGTTGCCGGCGTGGTCGTTCCCGGCCGAAACGGGCGGGATGCTGGGCAATCACTCGATATCGTTGTTAACGGATGCCTGGGTTAAGGGTATCCGTACCTTCGATCCAAAGCAGGCGTTGGCTGCTTACTACCACGAAGCTACCAACAAAGGTCCATGGGGTAGCGCCAACGGCAGGCCCGGCTGGAAAGAGTATTTTGCCGATGGGTACGTCCCCTTTACACCTCAAACACAAGGATCAACCGCCTGGACACTGGAGTTTGCCTACGACGATTTTTGCGGTTACCAACTGGCCAAACAAACAGGTAATGCCTACTATGAAAACGTATTTGGCAGGCAGATGTACAACTACAAAAACCTGTTCGACCCCAAAACACGCTTTATGCGGGCCAAAGACGCCAAAGGCAAATGGATAGAGCCCTTTGACCCGATGGATTGGGGCGGCCCCTATACCGAGGGTAACGCCTGGCACTGGACCTGGTCGGTTTTCCAGGATGTGCAGGGTTTGATTAACCTGATGGGCGGCGATAAAAATTTTACTGATAAGATCGATTCCGTATTTACCGAGCCGGGTATCATTAAAGTTGGAGGCTACGGCCAGGTAATTCACGAGATGACCGAAATGGCCGCCTTTAAAATGGGCCAGTACGCCCAGGGCAACGAGCCTATTCATCACCTGTTGTACATGTATAACTACGCCGGCCAGCCCTGGAAAGCCCAGCAGCATTTACGCGAGGTGATGGATAAAATGTACAACGCCGGCGAAAATGGCTACCCCGGCGATGAGGATGAAGGCCAGATGTCGTCATGGTACGTGCTGAGCGCGGCGGGTATCTACAGCGTTTGCCCCGGTACTGACGAGTATGTGATAGGCAGCCCAGCCTTTAAAAAAATGACCATTACGCTGGAAGACGGTAAAAAGTTCATCATCGAGGCCAATAACAACAGCAAGCAAAAAGTATACATCCAATCGGCTACGCTCAACGGCAAGCCCTATACGCACAATTTTATTAAACACGGCGATATTATGGCCGGCGGTATCCTCCGTTTTGAAATGGGCGATAAGCCCAATACTACACGCGGCCTTGCCGCTGATGATAAACCGTTTTCGCTTTCAAAAAAAACATCAAACTAAAAAAAAATGAACGTTATCACTTCTTGCTTAACCATGATGTTTTGGGTTTTTGAGGTGGGAGGGCCTGTCATGCTGAGCCTGTCGAAGACTCGTGCGCAGAGGCCTTTGCCCGCGTGCTTCGACAAGTTACCCCTGATATGTTATGTTTTTGAGGCGGACGGGCCTGTCACCCTGAGCCTGTCGAAGGGTCGCGCGTAGATGCCTTTGCCCACGATGCTTCGACAGGCTCAGCATGACAGCGCTCTTTAGTATATCATTTTCCCTTCAGAACCCCGGATTTTAAAACCCGCAATAACGTTTCTTTTTAAACTAAATATCACCACATAATGCCTTTTAATTTTTACCCGTTTTTAAAGCGATCAATTTTCATGATCTGTGTTGCCGCCTGTGCCGGGGCATCGGCACAGGATATGGTTTACCTCGGCAGTGCCAACCCGCAAACCAGCTGGAAAGTAAAAGCCCAGGCCGAAGTAGGTGCAGATAGCGCCAATATTTACAAACCCGGTTACGATGCAGGCAGTTGGGTTAAAGGCGTGGTACCGGGTACCGTTTTTAATGCCTACGTGGTAGCCGGGCTGGAGAAAGACCCCAACTTTGGCGATAATATTTACAAGGTTGATAAAGCCAAATACGACCGCAACTTTTGGTATCGTACCGAGTTTAATATCCCGGCAAGTTATACCAAAGAAAAGATCTGGTTAAACTTTAAGGGCATCAACCGCAAAGCCGAGATCTACCTGAATGGTAAACAAATTGGTGTTTTGGATGGCTTTATGCAGCGCGGTAATTTTGATGTTTCGGGTTTGGTCAGCAAAAACACGCCCAACGTTTTAGCCGTATTGGTGTACTGCCCAATTAACCCGCTGGTTAATTATGCAAGCCCAACCTATATCCCATCGGCCAGCTGGGATTGGATGCCTTATGTACCGGGATTAAATTCGGGCATAACCGATAAGGTATACCTGAGCAATACGGGCGGCATTACTTTACAGGATCCCTGGATCCGCACCGAATTGCCAACCAATGCAAGGGCCGATGTCTCGATAGCGGTCGGTGTAAAAAACAGCACATCCAAATTTCAAACCGGGGTATTAACAGGCACTATTCAGCCGGGCAATATTGAGTTTTCGCAAAAGGTTTTTGTGGGCGGTAATAGTACAGCGGAGATTAAGCTGGATAAAAAACGCTTTGAGCAGTTAGCCATCAACAGCCCCAAACTATGGTGGCCAAACGGTTATGGCGAGCCGAATTTATATACCTGCAAGCTAAGCCTTAAACTGGGCGATGAGGTATCTGATAGCCAGGCCATCAAATTCGGCATCAAAAAATATAGTTACGATACCGTAGGCAATGTGCTGCATGTTTTTGTAAACGGAACCAAAGTATTTTTAAAAGGCGGCAACTGGGGCATGGCCGAGTACATGCTGCGCTGCCGCGGCAACGAGTACGATACCAAGCTAAAGCTGCACCGGGAAATGAACTTCAACATCGTGCGCAACTGGATAGGATCGACCACCGATGATGAATTTTATGATGCCTGCGATAAATATGGCATGATGATATGGGACGATTTTTGGCTCAACTCTATCCCCAACCTGCCCAATGATGTCAATAATTTTAATGTTAACGCCATCGAAAAAATCAAACGTTTCCGCAATCATCCATCCATAGCCATGTGGTGCGGCGATAACGAAGGCACCCCCATGCCGCCATTAAACGGTTGGCTGGCCGAAGATATCAGCAATTATGATGGCGGCGACAGGCGTTATCAACCCAACTCGCACGCCGGCAGTTTAACCGGCAGCGGCCCCTGGACTAACTTTGATCCCCGCTGGTATTTTAGCCGGTTCCCGAATGGTTTTGGCGGATCGCCGGGCTGGGGCCTGCGTAGCGAGATTGGTACGGCTGTTTTTACCAATTACGACAGCTTTAAAAAATTTATGCCTAAGGACAAGTTCTGGCCCCGTGACGAAATGTGGAACCTGCATTTCTTTGGTCCATCGGCAGGTAATGCCGGTCCGGACAGGTATGATGAGGGCATTAACAAACGCTATGGCACAGCAACAGGCATTCAGGATTATTGCCGCAAGGCGCAGCTGCTCAACATCGAAACTAATAAGGCGATGTACGAGGGCTGGGAAGATAACATGTGGGAAGATGCATCGGGCATCATGACCTGGATGAGCCAATCGGCCTACCCATCGCTGGTATGGCAAACCTACGATTACTATTACGACCTGACAGGTGCCTATTGGGGCGCTAAAAAAGCCTGTGAACCCTTGCACATTCAATGGAACCCGGTAAATAACTCGGTTAAGGTTATTAATACCACAGGCAGTAATGTGAGCGACCTGACAGCCGAAGTGGTGGTTTACAACGCCGACGGTAAACCTGTAAGCGATTACTATCAAACCAAAACAATAGATGCTATTGCCAACGCGGCTGTAAACTGCTTTACCATCAACTTTAAAGAAGAGCATACCAACCTGGCTTTAAACAAACCTACTGTAGCATCATCGTTTGAAAACATGGAAGCCGTTTTGGCAACCGACGGCAACAGCGGCAGCCGCTGGGCCAGCAGGCAAAACGATAATGAGTGGATTTATGTTGACCTGGGCAGCGAACAGGTAGTGAACGGTGTAAAACTAAACTGGGAAGAAGCCTACGGCAAAGCCTTTAAAATCCAGGTATCCAGCGATGCCAAACAATGGCGCGATGTGTATGAAACAGAGGATGGGCACACCGGTGTACAGCAGCTTACTTTTGATGAAACGAAGGCCCGCTATGTTAAAATGCAGGGCATACACCGTGGCTCGGGCTGGGGTTACTCGCTGTGGGATTTTGAAGTGTATGGCGGCGAGCCTAAAAGCAACGGTTTAAGCGAGGTACACTTTATCAAACTAAAACTAACCGATAAAGCAGGTAAACTGGTATCTGATAACTTTTACTGGCGTGGCAACAAGCGTACCGATTTTACCGCGCTAAACAACCTGCCCAAAGTAAACCTGAAAATAACCTCGAAAATAACTAAGGCCGAGGGCAAATACTATATCAATGCCACTATTACCAACCCGGCGTCATCCCCGGCTGCGGCGTTTGCTATACGGGCACAGGCGGTGAGGAAAAGCAACGGTGAACAGGTATTACCTGCCTTGATGAACGAAAACTATTTTAGTTTGATGAGGGGCGAGTCGAAAAATATCAAAATAGAGTTTGACGCCGATGTATTGGGTAACGATAGCCCTGTATTATTGGTGCAGCCTTATAACGATCCTATTAAAGCGGAATAAATGTTAGGCGGGTACCAATCTGGCAAAATCAAACAAAAAATAAATCGATTTACTAACCCACATTTTCAAACATTTCAATTAATTTACGGCCACCAATCGAAAAACTGATTAATCCTGAATAATGAGCATTCCAGCAAAATTTACCGAACGCAAGTACCTTGTGGTATTAATATTTGTAACCTCCCTGTTTTTAATGTGGGGCGTATCTATGACGCTTGGCGATAGTTTAAATAAACATTTTCAAAACGTATTGCATATATCAAAATCGCGGTCGGCGTATGTTCAGCTATCCATATTTGGCGCGTATTTTTTTATGGGTATTCCTGCCGGATTATTTATGAAGCGGTTTGGCTACAAGGCTGGCGTATTAATGGGGCTAAGTTTTTATGCAATAGGCGCTTTTTTGTTTGTTCCGGCCGCAAATTCCGAGTCATTTACCTTTTTTAGGATTGCTTTATTCATATTGGCCTGCGGGATGGCTACTTTAGAAACTGTAGCACATCCATTTATAGCAGCACTTGGTGATCAAAGAACCAGCGACCAACGAATAAATTTTGCTCAGGCTTTTAACGGGGTAGGTGGTGTCATTGGTCCGGTTATTGGCAGCTTGATATTAAAAGGAGGTCAAGAGCATTCTAATGACCTTGTACTTGTAAAATATTTATATATCATCATTGGATTTGTTGTAGCAGCAGTCGCAGTATTTTTTTCTTTTATCAAAATTCCGCCGGTGATAGATCCTCATGTTATTGCCGATGACGCTTATGCAGTAGCTGGGGCCGAGGAGGCCGATGTTAAGCTGTTTAAGCAAAAACACTTTCTTTTTGCCGTAGTTGCACAATTATTTAACGTGGCAGCGCAAGGTGGCACCTGGGCATTTTTCATAAATTACGGATCCGAGGTAATGCATTTTTCAGATTCAAAATCGGCATTGTTTTTCTCGGGTAGTATGGTAATGATGATGATAGGCCGCTTTGCAGGCACAGCTTTGATGCGCTTTATTAAACCTTATAAGTTGTTATCTATATTTGCCGGTGCCAATGTCATCATGTGTATAATCGTGGCGCAAGGCTTTGGCTGGCCATCGTTCATCGCATTGCTATTTATCAACTTCTTTTTTAGTATCATGTTCCCTACTATATTTAGTTTAGGACTTAAAGACCTGGGCGCTAAAACGAAACAAGGATCATCATTTATTGTGATGGGCGTTGTTGGCGGTGGTTTATTCCCACTGGCAATGGGCCTTATCGCCAACCACAACGTGGCTACTGCATATTATTTGCCTATTATTTGTTACCTTGTTATATTTGCGTTTGGTTTTAGCTATCCAAAATTAAATAAGCGGTCGGCATAGAGGCCAATTTCATTTGTACTTTTCGGGCAAATCCTTTTCAGTTAATCGATTTACTATCAAAATAAATCGATTAACTTTTGGCTATACTCTTATAATTTAATATATTCCCCGATATTTGAAATAACTAATATAAACGGGTGAAAAAGAAATTATCTATCGTTGATATCGCGAACGCGTTAAACGTATCAAAAACTACGATATCATTTATTTTAAACGGCCGGGCCCAGGAAAAACGTATAGGTGCCGACCTGGTTGAAAAAGTGATGAAATATGTGGCCGAAGTAGGGTATAAGCCAAACTCCCTGGCCAAAAGTTTACGAACCGGCAAATCAAATACCATTGGGTTGATGGTTGAAGATATCTCCAACCCCTTCTTTGCAAGTATAGCGCGCCTGATTGAAGACCGTGCCTACAAAAACGGCTACAAAATTATTTATTGCAGTACCGATAATGATACCAGCAAAACCCAGGACCTGATTAACATGTTTCGCGACAGGCATGTAGATGGCTATATCATGGCTCCGCCTGAAGGGATAGAAGAGGATATTGAATCGCTGATAAAAGATGGGATGCCCGTGGTTTTGTTCGACAGGCACCTGCCCGGAGTTAAAACCGATATTATTGAGGTTGATAATCTTTTCAGTACCTATAATGCCACCAGGCATTTAATGGATCAGGGATTTAAAAATATAGCCTTTGTAACCTTCGCATCGCACCAAACCCAAATGATGGATAGGGTAAGGGGTTACCAGGACGCTATGAAAAGCAACGGACTTAGGCCAACGATTGTGAAAGAGATCGTCTTTAACCAAGATGAAGAGCAGATTATGGGCCCGCTTCGCGACTTTTTTAAAGGCAATCCCGACGTAGACGCCATCCTTTTCGGCACCAACCACATCGGCACCTGCGGATTAAAGATCATGCACGAAATGGGCCTTAAAGCACCCACCGATATAGCTGTTATCTCCTTTGATGACTACGATGTGTTTAAACTCCACTCGCCGCCCATAACAGCAATAGCGCAACCCGTGGAGGAAATAGCGGATAATGTGATAACCGTGTTGTTAGAAAAGCTTAACGACCGCTCATCATCGCCTAAGCTGCAATCGATTATCCTGAAAACGGATTTAAAAATCAGGAACTCGTCGCTAAAAAACGCCGTCTGAATTTTACCGGCTCACCAACACAAAGGTTTTAAATGAAAGCCTTTGTGTTGGCTTTACGCCTGATTTAAACCGGTGCCGGGTAATTACCCTTTGTATTATGCAGTGGTTCTTCTTCCAAAAATATAATTTAATGCTAAAACGATTTATTTTGTTTTTTATGCAGTAAATGTATATTATTGTTCAATCAATCAGATAAACCATAATGAAACTTTTTTTTGTTACCATAGTATTTGCCCTGGGCTTATTGCCGGCAGAGTACGTCCATGCGCAATCGTCGGTTAGCAATGCCGCCCCAAGGCAATGGAATGCAGCCTGGATAGCTTTGCCTGGCGACAATGGTGTAAACTACGGCATTTATTACTTTCGTAAAACCATTGATGTTGCCGGTAAACCCGCAACTTTCATCGTGCACATATCGGCAGATAACCGTTATAAATTGTATGTTAATGGTAAGTTAATATCATTGGGGCCGGCACGGGGCGATACCTATTATTGGAATTATGAAACGGTTGATCTGGCACCGTACCTGTCGGCAGGAAAAAACACCGTAGCTGCGCTTGTTTGGAATGAGGCCCAATACAGCCCCGCGGCGCAAATAAGCGTACGCACAGGTTTTATTTTACAGGGTAATTCGACGAAGGAAGAGATATTAAACACCAACAATACCTGGAAATGCATGCGCGATATAGGGCATCAGCCTGTACCAGGGTATTTTTTTGCTGCCAGCAGGGGAGAGATGGTAGATATGCGGCAGGCCGTTAAAGGCGATTGGACGGCCACTGGTTACGATGACAGCGCCTGGTTTGCCGCCGGTAAAGTGGCCGACGGAAGGCTAAAAGGCACAGCCTGGGGCATAGAATGGGCATTGGTGCCATCGTCCCTGCCCCCAAGGGAAATGACCTACCAGCGCCTTGTTCAATTGCGAAGAGCAGACGGGGTAACCGTTGCGCCAGGCTTTCCGGAAAAAAAGACGCCGTTAACCATCCCCGCAAACACTACGGCTACGCTGGTGCTCGATCAAACTTTTGAAACCAATGCCTATGTAACGTTAAATTTTAGCGGCGGCAAGGATGCAGGCATATCGCTCGGTTACGCCGAATCGCTTTACGCAAAAGGCAGCAAGGGCGTTATTAAAGGTAACCGTAATGATGTGGAGGGCAAGGAGTTTGTAGCCAGGATAGACAGCCTGATTGGCGATGGCAGCCAGGGGCAGTCATTCACCACGCTGAATTTTCGCACGTATCGTTACATCAGGCTCATCGTACAAACCAAGAACGACCCATTGGTAGTTGATGACCTGTTCGGTACTTTCACGGGTTATCCTTTTAAACGCGCATCGGTATTGAATACGGATAATACCGAAATGAAGCAAATGCTGGATATTGGCTGGCGCACCGTAAGGCTTAATGCCTGGGAAACTTATACCGACTGCCCGTATTACGAGCAGTTGCAATACATTGGCGATACACGTATACAGGCCATGATATCGTACTACAACACCAGCGATAACCGGCTGGCGCGCAATGCACTTAACCAGATGGATCATTCCCGCTTACCCGAAGGTGTAACTGCCAGTTGCTATCCATCAAGAGGTACACAGGTTATATCTACGTTTTCGTTGTGGTATATCTGTATGCTGCATGATTACTGGATGTACCGTGGCGATAACGACTTTATTAAGAATAAGCTGCAGGGCGAAAGAGGCGTACTCGATTTTTTTAGTAAATACCAACAGGCCGATGGCTCGTTAAAAGACACCCCTTACTGGGCGTTTGTTGACTGGGCCGGTAACATGTGGGGCGAGGTGAAAGGCAAAGATGGCAGCGCCGCTATTTATGACCTGCAACTGCTATGGGCATACCAATGGGCGGCAGAAATGGAAGCCAAAATAGGTTTGCATGACTATGCCGTTTTATACAATAAAAAAGCCGCCCAGCTAAAGGCTACCATACAGCGTAAATACTGGGACGCCGGCAGAAAATTGTATGCCGATACCAGGGAAAGAAAAGGCTTTTCGCAGCATGTTAATGCTTTGGCCATACTTACCGGCATGGTGAGCAACGCCTACATACCTGCGGTGGCGAAAGGATTGCTTAAGGACACCAGTTTAACCCAATGTTCGGTTTACTTTAAATATTACCTTAACCAGGCGCTGGTAAAGGCAGGTTTGGGTAACGATTATATGAACTGGATGGGTATTTACCGGCAAAATATAGCCATGGGCCTTACTACCTGGGCCGAGTATTCTGATGTTAACACTACCCGTTCAGATTGTCACGCCTGGGGAGCAAGCCCCAATATTGAATTTTTCAGAACAGTTTTAGGTATTGATAGCTACGCACCGGGTTTTGCCAAAATAAAGATAGAACCCCATTTAGGCACTTTGAAGGATATCAGCGGCGAAATTCCCCATCCAAACGGAAAGGTTTTTGCCGGCTATAAATTTGAAAAGGGCCACTGGCAAATACATGTTAATTTACCGCATACAACCAGCGGCATACTGGTGTGGAAGGCAAAGCAATATATATTAAAAGCGGGCAATAATTCTTTTGTTATTTAATTGATAGGTGAGAAGGGCCTCTAATTTGGGGCTCTTCTTATTCAAACATTTGTAGTACGCTCCCGCGTACTTAGCGGCTTTTTATATTGCAAGCCTTAATTTCCGACATCCCACTATAGCCGTGTTCTTCTGCCGTCCGGGCATCCTTTTTACCTGCCGGGTGCGAATTTTCGATCCCGATAAATTATTTACAGCTTTTTGTTCAGGTAACTAAGGGTATAGGCCTGTTTAATGTACTCCCCTATAAATAAGGCAAATCACAAATCCATAAAATTTACAGTTAACCCATGAAAAAAAACTTTACTAAACTTTCTTTGGCCATTATGGTGCTTACGGTACTTTTAAATTCCTGCTCAAAAGTTGCAGATAATTACGATTATAAAAAGATGGCTACCTCAATAGAATTACCTATTGCTGCCCACGCCGGCCCTGCGTCATTCGAAAACGGGGGCTTTAAATACAATATTTCACAGTTCATCAGTTCAACGCCGCAGCCATTGGCTACCACCGTATTGGTATCGGCAGTAAAGCCTTTAACCAGCGCGGTAACAGTTACTATGGCTGTTGATAATTCGGTTGTAACGCAGTTAAATACGTTACACAGGTCGCTTTATATTGCCGATAGTACCGCGGCGGTAGCAAATGCCGGCAGCCTTCCCGATCCGTCTGAATCAAAATACGATACTTATGTACCGCTGCCCGCAGCCGACTTTACCATCCCCAGTAACACCGTTAATATCCCGGCGGGGCAACTGACGGCCAGTTATGTTATTAATGTTACCACTGCAAACCTGGTGTTGGGCACAAAATACATGTTGCCTGTGGCCATAAAAGATGCGCAGGGCCAGGCCATCAACTATTATAAAGCGGTATATTATATTATTAATGTAGCCAGCAAATACCAGGGCGATTACACAGCTAACGGCTCAATTGCATTCCCCAACCCGGCCAGCGACAGAACATGGAGCGCACGTGCCAAATCATTAACTACCATTGATGGCAATACTGTACGTTGCGAAGCTGCCGATTTGGGCGGCAGCAATTACTTTATGAATTTGAAAGTCAACAGCGATAATACAGTTACGGTAACATCTGCAGCCGGCGCGGCAAACCAAACCATCCAAAATAATGGCGTTTGCGTTTATGATCCCGCCACCAAAACGTTCACCTTAAACTATAAATATGTTGGCGGAACCGGCGACAGGCGAATTGCCGAAACCATTGCTTTAAACTAAACCAGTTAATAATAAGTTAATAGGCTGCCTTGTGGTATACAAGGTGGCTTTTTTACTTTATGGCCAATTGCAGTTTGTAACCGTGTTGGTATCAACATTAAAAAAACAGGCAAATAAAAGGGGTCGGGAATTTTTTGCAAATATTAAATGTTAAGCTTTTCGCGGTCAACCGATTGAAAAAACAAAAATTATGCGGTATTCTTAACAAATTATTAATAATTTAGGCAATAAGTTTGGTAACACGTAATGAACTCGACCATAGGTTTTGCTGATAATGAGTTGCTCAATCTTCTTGCCGAAGGTAAAGAGTTTGCATTTACTGAAATTTATAACCGCTACTGGAAACGTCTGGTTGCCCTGGCATATAGCTATACCAAAGATAAATATGCCGCTGAAGAAATTGTACAGGAGGTTTTTTTTAGTTTATGGAACCGCAAAGGCACCCTTAAAATAGAAACCTTAAGCTCATACCTGGCCACGGCAATCAAATTTTCGGTTTTTAAAAGTGTATATACCAGGAACCGGCAAGCCCAGATCATTGAAGGGATAGCCAAAACAATGATGGCCGACTTACCCGAAGATTTGGTGCATGCCAAATTTTTAGAAGAATACGTTAACGGCATAGTTGAGCAATTGCCCGAAAAATGCCGGCAGGTATATAAATACAGCCGCCAGCAAGGCCTGTCGGCCCAGGAAATAGCCGCCGAGATGAATATTGCCGAAAAAACGGTAGAAGCCCACCTTACAAAAGCCCTTAAGGTGCTGCGCTTAAATTTAAAGGAAATTATGCTGCTCATTATTTTCCTTAAGCACCATTAGTGTTAAGTTAATAGTACTAAGTCTTAAGTCAAAAGCCCAATTTATTCTTTTTGACTTAGAACTTAAAACTTTCAACTTCGGAATATCCGTCATTGCATGATTAACATAACACTAATTGTTCACTCACATTGCGCTTAATTACAATCATTTCAATTTGCCTTATGCGTTTACGCTGATTAGCCGCTGCTTTTTTATTTAAAAATGCTTTTTATCACTTTTTTTTAAATGCACTAAGGGTAAATGTCTTTTTAGTGTACTCCCTTTTAATTGCTGCTTAATATGGACGAGCTTTATCAGAAGTACTTAATAAAAAAATACCTTGACGGAACGGCTACACCAGCCGAGCGGGACGAATTGTTGCTGTGGTACCGGGCCAAAGGCGAGGAAGATTTTGAGTGGCCATATGAAAGCCAGCTGGAAGAGGATGAGGCCAAGGCACGGATATTTGACGGTTTACAGCAACGCATAAAGGCCGCCAAAGCTGCGGAACCAACAACGAGAAATTATTTTTATAAAATAGCCGCCGCAGCTTCTGTTATACTGGCCGTTTGCTTGGGGCTGCTTTGGAATAACAGCAGCAAGCCAGTAAAGCCGCAAAACAACACCGTATTTACCAAACCGGGCGAACGCAAAATAATTAACCTGGCAGACGGATCGGTGATTTGGTTGAGTTCCGGAAGCTCGGTTACTTATCCTGTGGCCTTTGTGGGCACAACCAGGGAGATTAGCTTTGAGGGTGAGGCCTTTTTTGATATCGCCAAAGATAAGCACCATCCGTTTATAGTACACACAGGCACAACAAGCACCAGGGTTTTAGGTACCACCTTTAATATCTCGTCATTTAAATCGCATAAAGAAATTGTGGTTGCATTGGTAACAGGTAAGGTTTCATTTACCGATGGTGGTTCGGGTGTTTTACTATCGCCTACTAACATGGTGGTGTATAATAAACTCAAAAAAACAACCAAAGTATTGCCAATTCCTGATTTGGCGGCGGTAATGGGCAGGCGCAACGGGTATTACGAATACCGCAATGTATTGGTGAAGGATATTGCAGAAGATGTGAGCAGAAACTTTAACATGAAAATACAGGTAGTTGGCAACGTGAAGAACACGCTGTTTTTTGGGCGGATAAAGCCGGGTGAAAGTCCTGTGCAGTTTTTAAAGAAAATGGCGCTGGTTGTTCACGCATCGCTCATCAGCAAAGATAATTTATGGATCATTAAAGGAGGAGGAGACATTTGAGTTAAAATTCTTACGCTCTATAAATCAGTAATGCCCCGGGCAAGGGGGCATTGTACTGATAATCAAAAAACGTCATAGTCAAAAGCATTACCCCATGGATTGGAAGCCCCGGAGGTACCTGCTGTTTTTTTAACATTTTTATTGAAGTGAATATATGAAAATTAATGTATCCCGCAATAGGGGACACAAGTATATGCTTTTTATGAGGATTAGCACAGTAATTATAGCGTTTTTGTGCAGCACAAGTTTATCAATGGCGGCAAGTTTTGCAAAAGGCCAGGATGTACTGAAGAAGCACGTAAGCGTCAATTTAAAAAATATTACATTAAGCAAAGCGCTTGATAATATTTCTGCTGCATCTGGTGTAAAGTTTACTTACAACGGCACAGTGGCTAATAGTAAAATGAAAATATCGGCAAAGGTATCTAACCAGGAGCTGGGCAAAGTGCTGGATAATGCACTAAAGCAAACACCCTATAAATACACGGTGCTTGGTGATGAGATATTAATAAGGTACGTGGAAATAACCCCCGAACCTATCCAGGCAGTACAGCGTATTTTAACAGGTAAGGTTGTTGACGAAAAAGGCGAACCRTTGCCCGGCGTAACCGTAAGGATTAAAGGGACCGACCGTGGCGGTATTACCGATAACAGCGGTAAATACCAGATACAGGTTAATAATGACGCCGAAATTGTGGTATTTGCATTTATTGGCTATCAAAACCAGGAAATAACGGCGAAGGACAGCAAAGTTATTGATGTTAAAATGGTACCTATGCCGCAAAACGAGTTAAAAGAAGTTGCGGTGGTTGCCTATGGTACACAGCGCAAGGTGAGTTTGGTTGGCGCGCAATCAACAGTTGATGTGGGCGAACTTAAACAACCGGTTGCCGATATCAGCACGATGCTGGCTGGCCGCCTATCGGGTATTGTTGGTGTTCAGCGTTCGGGCGAACCGGGTAGTAACCAGGCTGATATCTGGATTCGTGGTATATCTACGTTTACCAATAACAACACTGGGCCGCTGGTATTGGTTGATGGTGTTACCCGGTCAATCAATAACCTCGATCCGCAGGATATTCAATCATTTACCATCCTGAAAGATGCATCGGCAACAGCTGTATACGGTGTGCGTGGTGCAAACGGCGTTATTTTGGTGCAAACCAAAAGGGGCAAAGTTGGCAAGCCGAAGATAGATGCAGACTATTATGAAGGTTTTACCTCATTTACCCGCAAGCCCGAAATGGCCGATGGCATTACTTACATGAATGCTGTAAATGAAGCCAACATCACCAGGGGTGGCGTTGCCAAATACTCGCAGCAATATATTCAAAACACGCAAAACAATGTAGACCCATTGCTTTATCCCAACATCAACTGGATTGATGCTGTATTTAAAAATACCAGCCGTAACAGGCGGGCCAATGTGAACATGACAGGTGGCGGGCCAAATTCAAGGTATTACATATCTGCAAGTTATTACAACGAGGGCGGGCTTTTAAAAACAGATAAGCTATCTACCTATAATTCAAATATTGATTACAGCCGGTATAACTTTACCAGTAACGTTGATGTTGATATCACCAAAACCACCAAGGTGGCATTAGGCGTTCAGGGCTATGTAGGCAAGGGCAATTATCCTGCAATATCTGCAAGCGATATTTTTGGCCAGGCCATGATCGTATCGCCGGTAGTATTCCCTATTGAGTATCCGGGCGGCTATGTTCCGGGCGTAAATCCTAATGGCGACCAGCGTAACCCGTATGCCGATTTAACCAGGCGCGGATACAGCACCACTTTTACCAACCAGCTGTACTCCAACATTAGGCTTACACAGGATTTTGGCTTTTGGCTACCAGGTTTATCTTTCAACACTTTATTTGCGTTTGATGCCAGCAACAGCAACAGTATTTTACGCCAAAAACGCGAAGATACCTGGTACCCCGACCAAAATACGCCCTATAATGCCGATGGTACTTTAAACCTGGTACGCACCTATACAGGTAACGGAAATTACCTCAGCTACAACGCATCCAGCGGCGGATCAAATAAAATTTATACCGAGTCGTCTTTTAACTATGATCATGCCTTTGGCAAACATCGTGTAGGTGGCTTATTGTTATTTAACCAGGAAGACCGGTCGGATTTTCCTGCCGGTAGTTTTGCTACCTCAATTCCTTACCGCATCCGCAGTTTGGCGGCAAGGGCAACCTATTCATTTGCCGACAGGTATTTTGCCGAGTTTAATGTGGGGTACAACGGATCGGAAAACTTTGCGCCCGAAAAACGTTATGGGTACTTCCCCGCATTTGGTGTGGGATGGCTGGTGTCTGAAGAACACTTTTTTGAGCCTTTAAAGGACGCTATATCGTTCTTCAAATTCCGTTACAGCAACGGTATTGTGGGTAGTGGCGATATTGGTTTAGGCCGTCGTTTCGGTTATCTTACTTTGTTGTCTGATGGCTCATCGGGTTTCACGTACGGTTTGGGCAATACCAACGGTATAAGCGGTATCAGCATAACCGATTATGGAGTTGATGTAAGCTGGTCGCGGTCTCATAAACAAGATCTTGGTTTGGATATCCGCGCCCTGCACGATTCGTTTTCACTTACCTTCGATTTGTTTAAAGAGCACCGTACAGGTATCTTCTTACAAAGGGCTGCGGTACCCGGATATGTTGGTTTGTCATCGTCCCCCTACGCCAACCTTGGTATAGTTAATAACAAAGGCTTTGATGCAACCATCGAACAGCGCATTAACGTAGGTAAAGTTGTATTAAATTTACGCGGCAACATCACCTACAACAAAGATGTTGTAATTGAAAACGATCAGCCTACCCCCAAATATCCATGGAATGATCAGCGTGGTCATAACGTGCTGGCAGATTTTGGCTACATAGCCGAAGGTTTGTTTACCACCCAGCAAGAGATAAACAGCAGTGCTACCCCTGGCGCAAAAGCCAGCATTAAACCAGGCGATATCAAATACAAAGATTTAAATAACGATGGTATCATTAACGCTTATGATAAAACAGAAATAAGCAAAGGCGATGTTCCATTCCTTACCTATGGTTTAGGCTTTAACGTAGCTTACAAAGGCTTTAACCTGGGCGCGTTTTTTGTTGGAACCGGGCATGCATCGCGGTATATATCGGGTAATGCTATTCAGCCATTTTCAACCAATGGCGGCATCAGTAATGCCTATGCCAACATCACCGACAGGTGGACAGAAGCAAGCCCGCGCCAGGATGTATTTTATCCCCGCTTAGCTTATGGCGATGGCGACAATACCAACAACACGCAGCATAGCTCATGGTGGGTAAAAGATGTACAGTTTATCCGCCTTAAAACGCTTGATTTTGGTTACACCTTCTCCAAAGCTTCGCTGAGCAAAATTGGCATGAGCAACCCGCGTATTTATATTATGGGTTACAACCTGCTTACTTTCAGTAAGTTTAAACTTTGGGACCCCGAGTTGAATACGGGAAATGGTACTGCATATCCAAATGTTAAAACCATATCATTAGGCCTGAGCGCTCAATTTAATTAACAGAAGTAACATTTAATTCAAGATAATAAAATGAAACGAATTATAGTAGCCTTAACGCTGGCATGTATGTTAACTGTTAGCTCATCATGCAAAAAAGGCTTTTTAGACCAGGTGCCCGATGACAGGCTTACCCTTGATGAAACCTTTAAAAACCGTAACACAGCCGAGAAGTTTTTAGCCAACGTATACTCTGCCATACCCGATGAAGCATCACAACGTTTTCCCGGATCAGACAACAGCATTGGTGAATGGACAGGCGGATCTGACGAAGCGGAGTACGACTGGGGTTTTGTGGCCACCCAAAACATCAACAACGGTAATTACGATGCATCAAGCGGTTTTATAAGCGGTTTTTGGACAACCTATTACCGCGGTATCCGCTCGGCCGGTATCTTTATGGATAATGTAGATAAGGTTTCTGATATGCCTGCCTCGCTAAAAACGCAATACAAAGCCGAAGCAAGGGCGTTAAGGGCCATCTATTACTTTTGGCTGATGCGCATTTACGGCCCTGTTGTGATCACCGGCGATAAAACAATAGCCCCTGATGCTTCATTTGCCGATGTACAATTACCCCGCAACTCGTTTGATGAGTGCGTAACCTATGTTACCACCGAGCTTGACGCGGCCATTGCCGATTTACCTTTAAAAGCCGCAAATAACAATAACCTTGGCCGTATAAATAAAGCTTTTGCAACAGCAGTAAAATCGCAGGTGTTGTTGTATGCTGCCAGCCCGTTGTTTAACGGCAATACAGACTATGCCGGTATGGTAAATGCCGATGGTAAAAAGCTTATTAACCAAACTTATGATGCCACCAAATGGCAAAAAGCAGCCGATGCGGCAAAGGCTTTCCTTGATCAGTTTGTACCGGGCACCTTTGATTTGTACCGCGAAAACGATGCTTCGGGTAACTTTAGCCCATACCTGTCATGCCGTGACGTAATGCTGGTTGATTGGAACAAAGAGATTATTTACGCCCGGATTGATGCCGGTGTAACCAACAGGCAATATGAAACTACTCCTTACCACTCCGGTTATGCCGATGAGGTGAGGGGCAGTGGCGGCTTAGGCGCTACGCAAACCATGGTTGATGCATATTTTATGGCAAATGGCCGTTCAATAACCGATAACGGCTCGGGATATGTTACTTCGGGTTTCTCGAATTTTCAGGCCCCCTACGATAGCCAGGCCCGGAGTACCTATAACCAGTGGACAAACCGCGAGCCGCGCTTTTATGTAGGCATTACCTATAACGGCAGCAAATGGCTAAACAGCAACAGCGGTGAGGTTATTACCCAAACCTATAACACCGGTAACTCGGGCAAGCAAACAGGTGGTAATGATTATTCGCCAACGGGCTATATTGTGCGCAAAAACGAGCCGATAGGCGATTGGCGCACAGGCGGCCGCTCATGGGTAATGTTAAGGCTGGCCGAAATTTATCTGAACTATGCCGAGGCCTTAAATGAAGCATCGCCAGGCAATGCCGATATTTTAAAATATGTTAACCTGATCAGGAACCGTGCAGGCATCCCCGAATACGGTAGCCCAACCCTGCCGGCACCGGCAGGGCAGGCTGCCGTTAGGGAAGCCATCAGGAAAGAGCGCCGTGTGGAGCTTGCTTTTGAAAATACCCGTTTCTTTGATACCCGTCGTTGGAAAATTGCCGAAACAACCGATAACGGTCCGTTTAAGGCGTTAAACATCAGCACCAATCCGCCCGAGTTTTATAACGTGGTAACTTTTGAAAACCGTGTTTTTGAAAAAAGGAATTACCTTTACCCCATACCGCAAAATGATGTGGATAGCGATAAGCAACTGGTACAAAATACCGGTTGGTAACCGCACCTAAGATTTTTTCTATACCTATGAATCCGGGGCCGGCTGTAATGGCTGGTCCCATTTTTTAATCCTTGTATCTGCCTTTATATAAGGCCTAGGTGTTTATAAAGTTCTTGTGGTTCTTAATCTCTTGTAAACATAAACTACTGTTAATTTAATAGTACTAAGTCTTAAGGTAAATTTATTCTCTTCTGACTTAGAACTTAAGACTTTCGACTAAAGACTCCCCTTCATTACACTACTATGAAATTTAAAAAAATAATACTGCTATGCACGTTAATAACGGCAGCCACGGTGCATAATTCGTGCGGTAAATCAAAAAACAATGCCGTCCCTGCGCCTGTAACTATTATTAAACCCGATACCAATAAAATAGGTGTACCGCCTAAAACATGGCAGGAACATTGGTTTGAGCATAAGCTTTTGCTGCACCTGGTTTATTATGATAAAAATACTGCCGTTTATTATGACGATAACATGGAAACGTCGGTTACCTGGCCATATAAAACGATGTCGGCAGTTTGGGCCTATGCCAAAAAAACTTACGGCTTATTTGGTGATTCTACAAAACTATATTGCGTTTTTCATAAAGGCACCTATGGCGGTGGCCATCCCGCTTCATATTTTGACGATAGCCACGATTACCGGAATACCATAGATTGCGGCCTTGACGATTGGACAGCGCCTACCGGCCAGCAAATAGGCATGCCCATTCACGAAACCGGGCATATTGTTAGTGGTGCCAGCCACGGCGTTAAAGGTTCTCCGTCTGATGCGCTTTGGGGCGACAGCAAATTTATGGAGATTTACAACTACGATGTGCTCATGAACATTGGTATGAAGGATGAAGCAGGCCGGGTTTATGAACAAATGCAATCGCAGTATGATGATTTCCCGGTGCCGCATGTGCAATGGTTCAAAAACTGGTTCTATCCAATCTATTCCAAATATGGCAAGGCTCAATTACTGAACAAATATTTCGACCTGCTGGCCAAATACTATCCTAAAAATGGTAAAGAATACGCCCACGACCTTAATTGGGGCGAGTTTATCCATTTTTGGAGCGGTGCTGCCGGCGCTAATCTGAAAGCGCAGGCCACCATCGCCTTCGGCTGGAAAGACGAATGGGAAACCCAGTTTAAACAGGCCCAGGTAGATTTTCCGAACCTGAAATATTAAGTGGCCCAGTCCTGGCTGTGCTTCAAACGAGGCCTATAAGCTGCATGGGTACTTATCCTTTACCGAAATAAAAACAATATTTTAATCAAATGGCGAAATATCGTTACGTATATTTCGCCATTTTTTTTAATTTGTTGATTTTTAGCAACTTATGATTGGGCTCGGATTTTGTAGTTTTGCTATAACAAACTACCTCCAATTTTTTTCCGGATTGTTAAGTTCAATTCGTAACTTAAACGGAGATTGGCGACAATACCTACACTATCATGTTGAAAAAACTACTATTGATCCTATTATTAGTTGCGGGCTCCTTAGCATGTAATGCACAAATAACCAGCAGCACGCGCGCAGATAAAGCCCGGATGACCGGCGACAGCATAATTATAAGTGCACATCCGGAATACGATCAGGTAAGCGGGGTCCATCGCTGGCTGTTCGGCGAAAATTTCCGTAAAGACTGGGCCCAACCGGTAAAGCTGCCCATTATCCGGCTATCAAAATTTAAAGGAGGCCTTTCGCCGTTAAAACAGGGTGGGGGGATGGAATCAAAATCGCTGCGGCTGGAAGATAAAGATGGTAAAGAGTGGGTGCTTCGCAGTGTAGAGAAAGCCCCGGATAAACTGCTGCCCGAAAATTTGCAGGGAACTTTTGCTGTTGACTGGATAGGAGATGAGTTTAGTGGGCAGCACCCTTATTCGGCGCTGATTGTGCCGCCGCTGGCCGAAGCCGCTCATGTGCCGCATGCCAACCCCGTAATAGGCGTAGTTGCAGATGATGTTGCCCTGGGCCAGTATAGCAAAGTTTTTACCGGCCTGATATGTTTGCTGGAAGAGCGCGAGCCCGCCGGAACGTCAGACAATACCCTTAAAATGGAGAGGGCGCTCAATAAAAGCTATGACAGCAGGATAGATGGCGAAATGTTTTTGCGCGCCCGGATGCTCGATCTGTTAATAGGCGACTGGGACCGTCATGAAGATCAATGGCGATGGGCAGGCGATATCAGCGGTAAACAAAAAGCTTATATACCGGTACCGCGGGATAGGGACCAGGTGTTTCACGTTAACCAGGGCTTGTTGCCATCCATCGCCGCGCTACCCTGGATAAACCCTGTTTTAGGTAATTTTACAGCTCAAATTCCCAACGTAAAGTATTCTATCTTCAAAACAAGATTTTTGAATGCCATACCCGATGTACAGTTTACCTATGCGCAATGGATGAATATTGTTAATGATTTTGTTAAGGCCGAAACAGACGACGTTTTGGAGGCTGGCCTAAAATTGCTCCCTAAAGAAAATTACCGGTTACGGCATGCCGAACTGCTGGCGATACTAAAAAAACGCAGGGATAATATTCCGGCGGCTATGAGCCAGTATTTTTATTTTATAAACCGGATTGTTGATATTCATGTAACCAATAAAAACGAACTGCTCACTATCACCGGTGCCCCGGATAAAACCCTGCGGGTTAAAATTGATAAGTTTAATAAAAGCGACGATGTAAAAGGATCATATATGGATATAGCCTATGATCCGGCAGTTACTGAAGAGATAAGGATTTATGTTTCGGGGGGTGATGATCATATTGTGGTTGATAACAGTACATCGCCTATAAAATTAAGATTTGTTGATAGTACCGGCCATAAAACTTACGATATCAAAAACTCGGTAAGTACCATACCTGTTTACGGCTCAAAAGATAGTATTACTTTCACCGGCAAAACCAATCGTTTAAGCAACCGCTTGTCGGCCGATACCAATGCCACCAGGTTTAGGCCAACTAATTTATATAACGTTTGGATGCCGCTGGCAACAGCCGCAATTAATGCCGATGATGGCTTTCTGTTAGGATTGGGCTTTAAGTATACAGGGTATGATGGTTTTCGTAAGCTGCCATATGCTACCCGGCAACAGTTGCTGATTAGCCACGCATTTGCCACCAACGCGTTTAGGGCTAACTACAGTGGCGAATGGTCGCAGGTTGTTGGCAAAGCCGATTTTGTAATGAAAGCCAATATCCTGGCGCCCGATAATACCACCAACTTTTTTGGCCGCGGAAATGAAACCGTATTGGTTAAAAACGAGGGATATCGTAAATATTACAGGGCGAGGTTTAATACCCTTGAATTTGATGCCGCTTTGCGCTGGCAAACCGGTAAAGGGAGCTTTTTAAGTGCAGGCCCGTCTGCCCAGTTTTATCACTATAACCCCGACGATAATGCAGGCAGGTTTATTTCGCAGCCATCACTCATCAATTCTTATGATAGTACAAGCGTAAATAAAAACAAATTTCACCTGGGTTTGATGCTGAATTTTACCAGCAATAAACGCAATAACAACGTATTGCCATTTAAAGGGTATTATTTTGAAGTTACTTTGGCGGGTTATGAAGGGCTTAACACCTATTCAAAGGCGTTTGTACAAATTAAACCCGAGTTTACGTACTACCTGCCACTGGATGCCAAAGGAAATATCGTACTATCCGACCGCGTAGGCGGAGGCATCAGCTTTGGCAAGCCGGCGTTTTATCAATCGATGTTCCTGGGTGGCCAGGGAAACCTTTTAGGATACCTGCAAAACAGGTTTGCTGGCCAAAATATGTTTTTCAATAACCTGCAGGGCAGGGTAAAAATTGCCGATATAGCCAGTTATATTTTACCGGGCCAATTGGGCATCACCGGTTTTTACGATACCGGCCGGGTATGGATCAGTGGCGAACATTCAGATAAATGGCACACAGGCGCAGGCGGAGGCCTCTATTTTGCACCCGCAAGCCTAACGGTATTGCAGCTGCTTGCCGGCCATTCAGACGAAGGCTGGTACCCTTATATCTCGCTTAATTTCAGGTTGTAGGGATAGTGTTAACGAAAATGTCATTTCGATAGATCCTGGGATGGAAAAGAGCGGGGCGCTTAAGAGATAGCTTCTCCTCACTCCCTTCACTCAATCCATCGTCGGTTCCTTTGAAATGACATCGTTTTTGTTTAGTGATATACTTCTAAAAATTGTATATACAAAGTAGATGACAGCGGAGGCAGTTTCTTGATACTATGTACTTGATACTTGCTACTAACTCACTACCTCATAAATCTCCACCGGTTTCGCTTTGTTCTTCAACGTCACTTCGCCAATTTTTTTGAGCTCGAAAGATTCTTTGGCTTTTTGATAAACCTCTTCGGTAACAACAATCTGGTTGGCCTTTGCTACCCCTTGCAGGCGTTGGGCAAGGTTTACGGCATCGCCGATTACAGTATAATCCAGGCGTTTCAGAGAGGCAGAACCAATGTTGCCTGATATCATTTCGCCCGAGTTGATGCCGATTGATACATCGGGTTTAAATGTTTTATCGCCGTAAACTATGGTTTCGGTGCTGTGCATTTTTTCGCGTACGGCAAGGGCTGCATCAATGGCGCGGTCAAGATGATACTCTCCGCGGAAAACCGCCATCACAGCATCGCCCATAAACTTATCTATATGGCCGGTTTGCGCTATAATTTCCTGCACCATCATATCAAAAAGCTTGTTTATTAAACTTACAACGGCATTGGCCGGTACATGTTCGGATATAGCCGTGAAGCCGCAGATATCGATGAATAAAACAGTGGCATCAACAGTTTCGTTGCTCAGCAGGCTTGTTTCAAACTCCTTATGGGTCATAAAGTTAAGCACGTTCTCATCAACATACATTCTCAGAATGTTATTCTCTTTAATGGCCTGCATGGTTTTTTTCAACTCCAGCACATGCATCAAAGTTTTTTCGATGGTGATATCCAGGTCGTCGAAATTTACCGGTTTAACCACAAAGTCAAATGCTCCGCGGTTCATGGCAGTGCGAATATTGTCCATATCGCTGTAGGCCGATACCATTACAGCTTTTAAAATAGGGTTGGCTTCGGGTAGTTTGGTAAGCAGTGTAAGGCCGTCCATTTCGGGCATATTGATATCACTCAAAATCATATCAATCTCCGGGTCTTCTGCAAGTTTTACCAGCGCTTCAAAACCATTGTGGGCGAATACAAAATCATATACTTTTTCACGGATCTTTTTCCTGAATTTTTGTTTTATCAATAATTCCAGGTCCAATTCATCATCAACCACCAGTATTTTGGCCATTATTGTTCTATGTGTTTTAGTTTTTCTTTTAAATTATTAAAATCAAGGGGCTTGGTTAAAAAGTCATTAGCGCCCAGTTCCATCGATCTTTGGTAGTTTTCATCATCGCCATAAGCAGTAATCATCATAACTACCGGTGGCGGTTTTTCGTAGGTATGCCTTATTTTGTCAAGCAATTCTAACCCCGTCATGCCAGGCATGTTAATATCAGACAGGATCAGGATCACTTCAGAATGGTTAATTGCCAAAAATGACATGGCTTCCTCGCCCGATTGCGCGAAATTAAATTCGATTTCGCCATTTTTTATCTCTTTGCGAAAGCGTTGCAAAAACAATGGTTGTACATCAGCCTCGTCATCAACAACAAGTATTTTCATAGTTTTATTCTCGTTTCAAATTTAGGTTTTGTATTGATTTAACAGGCAGCTAAAACGCGATTATTGCGGCTGTTTTGCCATTAATTAGCTTTTACATCCGGAATAGTGATAATAAACCTGGCAAACTCACCTTCGGCCGTTTCTACCTTCAAATCGCCGCCATGCCCTTTTGTAATGATATCATAACTCATGGATAGGCCAAGGCCGGTTCCCTGCCCCGTTGGTTTGGTGGTAAAAAATGGCTGGTATATTTTGTCCAATACCTTTTGAGGGATGCCCGTACCATTATCGCTTACGGTAATTTCAACGGCGTTTGCCAATTTTTTGGTAACCACGGTTACAGTTGGCTCGTAGCCGGCAATATTTTGCTTTTTCTTTTCGGCTACTGAGTAAAACGAATTGTTAAACAGGTTTAGTAATACCCGCCCCAGATCCTGCGGAATGGCATCAATTTTACCAATGTTTTCATCGAAACTGGTTTTCATGCCGGCGTTAAACATTTTGTCTTTGGCCCGTAAACCATGGTAGCTTAAGCGCAGGTATTCATCGGCAAGCGCATTAATATCGGTTGGCTCTTTTTTACCTGTAGTAGTACGTGAGTGCTGCAGCATCCCTTTTACTATGGCATCAGCGCGTTTGCCGTGTTGGTTTATTTTGGTTAGATTTTGGGTAATATCGCTTATAATATCATCCGCTTCCTGTTTAATATCGTCGGGCAGCTTGCTTAGCACCTCATCTTTAAGTTCGTCCAGTAATTCAATACTCACTTCGCTAAAGTTATTTACAAAATTAAGCGGGTTTTGAATTTCATGGGCTATACCTGCGGTAAGCTCGCCCAGCGATGCCATTTTTTCCTGCTGTACCAGTTGCGCCTGCGTGCTTCTCAGTTCGGATAGGGCGTGCTGCAGTTCTTCCTTCTGGTTGGTTAGTTCGGCGGTACGTTGCTTTACTTCGCTTTCCAGGTTAACTTTCATCGCAGCCATCATGCGGTTCTGTTCTTCTTCATTGCGGCGCTTTATTCGTTCTGTTTCAAGTGCTTTGGCTTGCTTGCGGTTTATCCACCACATGGCAAAAAGCCAGAGCACGGTAAATCCTACCGAGTTTTCAAAAAGGTCGTTATGCTCGTCATAAAAGCCGGATGCAACCAGCCGTACCAGGTCGCTAAAAATTACGGCCACCGCAAATGGCAGTACCCAATTGATAATAGAGCGATTTGCCTTAAACTCTTCTTTTGTAAAGGGTAATGATATAAGCCATGCTAAAAGAAGATGCCCAAACCACCTGATCAGCCCTTCTTTTTCAAGAAAAATGCTCCCCATCATTACGGCCACAGCGCCGTATAATACATACAAAAGGTATTTATCCCATTCGCTAACGATGCCCCGGTCTTTTAAACTTTTGCGTAGTTGGGTTGTAAGAAATATGGTTACAGCAGGTTCTATTCCTATCATAGAGAATCAAATTTTCAGTTTGCGCCCGATGTTTAGGCAAACAGTTTTAAAACTAATATTTTATTTGCATTAATCAGAATTTAATAGCGAAATGAGGAAGACTGTTACATCACCAGGCTGTTTTTTTTATATGATCCGGGTGTTTGCCCGGTAATATTCCTGAACACCCTCGAAAAATAGGCGAGGCTCTCAAAACCTGTTTCGGCGGCTATTTCATAAAAAGGCAAACTGGTTGTGGTAAGCAACAATTGCGCGCGTTCAATGCGTTTTGATTGAATGTAGGTTAAGGGCCGTTCGCCGGTGTTCTCAAAAAACAGGCGCGAAAAATAATCGGCATTATGGTTGGCGCGTTTGGCCAGTTGGGCAACCGTAATGTTTTGGTGCAGGTTGGTTTGTATATAATTGATAGCATCAGATATTTTGGAGTGGATGATGCTTTTATCTTCCATCAAAAAAACATCCGGTTTTAAAAACATCGATACCAATTGCAAAAGCAAGCCGTAAGTTTCCATATAAGCCGATGCATGCATCAGCTGGTTCAATTCCTCAAAGTTTTTTTGCACCGGACGCTTCTCGTAAACTTTGGGATTGTAGGATATATACAAACTCCTGTTAGGGTTTAGTTGTAGTATTCGTTTAAAACATGCCAGGGCATTATCGGCGGCTTTTAACTTGAATATTTTACGGTTTGATGAAAACAGCGAAGCCCCGTCAGCAGATTCCTCGGCAAAGCAGATGTAGTACTGGCTTAAATAGTTGTCGCAATAATAATTGCAGGTGGTAAAACTCGGCACCAGGTATATAAAGCCGGGCTCCAGTTTAATGCTGCTATCGGCATTATATAGCACACCTTCACCGCCGTCGATATAATACAGCCGGTAAAATGTACTGGTCACGTTTTTATAGTTCCAGTTTTTGTTCAGCTCTACATGATCAATATTCAGTAAATGGAATGTCGATCTTAAAACGCTTTTGTTCATACCTGTAAGGGGATGCAATTTAATAAATTTATCGTCAGAATGACCCGTAAAAGTCGGATTTGTGCAAATTGATGTGGCCTTTGTGAAATTTTTAATCCCCGGCTCCGCGTAGCTTTATCCAGATTATCAAACCGGATAAATTGTATGATGCTGAGGTCTTTTTTAGTAACGCTGAGTGCCGTAATGGTAACGAGCGGCGGTTTATTTTTTTATTCATCGGCTGTTGACTTGCCCGCTGATGTGCAAAAAGCATATGATGCCTTGCCGCCAACGGTTGATTATAACATTGATGTTAAGCCCATACTATCCAACAAATGCTTTGCCTGCCATGGTCCCGATAAAAACAAACAAAAGGCGGGTTTAAGGTTGGACATAGCTGCAAATGCCTACGCCGAAATACCCGACGATATAGGCGTGGTAGCCATTAAACCCGGCGACCTACAGCATAGCGAGGTGGTAAAACGCATTTTATCAACCGATTCAACCTACCTGATGCCTGCTCCCGAATCGCACCATACATTGTCGGCTTATGAAAAGGCTGTAATTATAAAATGGATAAAAACAGGGGCTGTATACAAACCCCATTGGGCCTTTGTAAAACCTGTAAAGGCGGCTGTACCGGTGGTTGACGGCCTTGTGAATAACCCTATTGACAACTTTGTGCTGGACAGGCTTAAACGGCAAAATCTGCTGCCATCTAAAGAAGCCGATAAAGAATTGCTATTACGCAGGCTTTCGCTTGACCTTACCGGCCTGCCGCCAACGCTTAAAGAGATTGATGATTATTTAAAAGATGCATCGTCCAATGCTTATGAAAAACAGGTAGACCGCCTGCTGGCATCGCCCCATTATGGCGAAAAAATGGCTGTAGACTGGCTGGATGCCGCCCGTTTTGCCGATTCGCATGGGTACACGGTTGATAGAATAAGGGATATGTCGCCCTATCGCGATTGGGTGATTAAGGCTTTTAACAGCAACTTTAGCTACGATAAATTTATACAGTGGCAATTGGCCGGCGATTTGATGCCGCACCCTACAAAAGATATGATCATTGCTACCGCCTTTAACCGCAATCACCAGCAAAATATGGAAGGCGGCGTTGTTGAGGAGGAGTACCAAACCGAATATGTGATTGACCGCACCAATACCTTTGGCAGCGCTGTATTAGGCATGACTGTAGGCTGCGCCAAATGCCATGACCATAAATTCGACCCGATATCGCAAAAAAATTACTACCAGCTGTTCAGCTTTTTTAATAACGTAAAAGAGGCGGGGCAAATATCCTGGGATGATGCTTTGCCAACGCCAACATTAATGCTGCCAACGGCTCAAAAGGAAAAAATACTTACTTTTATTAATGACAACATCGCGCAGCAAAAAAACACCATAGCCCAAACAGAAAGTAAGGCTATAGCTGATTTTGATAAATGGCTTGCCGATGGTAGGTATAAAGAACTGGCCACCGAAAAAATCCCTGCCAATGGCTTGCAGGCCAGTTTCAATTTTGATAGGGGTGACCTGGCAAGCAGCGTAAACCCTAAAGATTTGGGCACCATGAAACGCGAAGGCGGCCAGGCCGGCGATGCACCTTTATTTGAGGCTAAGGGCGATGGTAAGGCATTGGCCTTAAATGGCGATACCTGGCTGGATTTAAATAAGATTGGCGTCTTCCGCAAATCGCAGCCCTTTAGCATTGGTATTTGGGTTAACATTCCTAAACAGTTGGGCGAAGGTGTTATTTTCCATAAAGGTAACTCCGAACGGCTGTACAATTTCAGGGGCTATCATTTATACCTCAAAAACAATAAGCTGGAACTCAACATGGCCCACACCGGGCCTTCAAATGCTATAACCCTGGTTACTGTTGATGATGTGCCCCGCGACAGGTGGATGCAGCTTACGGCAACCTATGATGGATCGGCAATTGCCGCCGGTTTTAAATTGTACCTGGATGGCAGCGAAATGAAAATGGAAACCACCATGGATCAGCTTACCAAGGATATTTTATTTATGGGCGACGGCCAGCCCGGTTTACAGGTTGGCGCCTGGGAACGCGGGCGTGGTTTTAAAGATGGCAAGGTAGATGATATTGTGGTATACAACCGGACCCTTACCGCTTTCGAGGTGAAAATACTGGCCCAAAAGGATAGCTGGCAGCAGGTGGCTGCAAAAAACAAGGGTGCCCTGGGTGCCGATGATATTGGTAAGCTAAAAGCCTACTACCTTACCGCCGTTGACCCGCTGATGTTGGTCGAAACAAAAAAGTTAACCGCTTTGCGCACTACTTTATCCGATTCGACCGAAAACGTGGCCGAGTTGATGGTGATGCAGGAAATGGCTAAGCCGAAAAACTCATACCTGCTTAACCGCGGCAATTACGATATGCCCGGCGAGCAGGTTTTTCCCAACACGCCCGAAGCGATACTGCCATTTGCTGCCGATTTGCCTAAAAACAGGTATGGCCTGGCGCAATGGGCTACAAATGCCGATAATCCGTTGGTAGCAAGGGTGGCGGTAAACCGTTTGTGGCAAAACTTTTTTGGAACCGGCCTGGTGAAAACCAGCGAGGATTTTGGCAACCAGGGCGAAATGCCCAGCCACCCCGAATTGCTGGACTGGCTGGCCACAACCTTTGTTGAGCAAGGCTGGGATATGAAAGCTTTGAATAAACTCATCGTGATGTCGGCTACGTACCGCCAGGATTCGCGGCCGGCAAAAGAGGCCGCCGAGAAAGATCCCGAAAATCGTTACCTGTCGCACGGCCCGGCGTACCGGATGCCTGCCGAGATGATTCGCGACAATGCCTTATTTGCCAGCGGGTTGTTAAATACCCAAATAGGCGGTAAAAGTATAAAACCATACCAGCCTGCCGGTTTATGGGAGATTAACAATACCACCTATACGCCGGATACAGGCAAGGCGGTGTACCGGCGCAGTTTGTACGTTATCGTAAAACGATCTGTCCCCAACCCAACATTGGCTACTTTTGATGCGCCATCGCGCAGCTATTGTATTATCCGCAGGCAAAAAACCAATACGCCATTGCAGGCTTTGGTAACCCTGAATGATCCTACGTTTGTGGAGGCCGCCAAAGTTTTGGGCGAGCAAATGACCCGAAACGCTGATGGCAAGGCAGCTATAACCACCGCCTACCGCAAACTAACCAGCCGAAACCCCACAGCCGACGAAGTAAGCCTGTTAATGGCCCTGCAACAGGTAGAACTCAAGAAGTTTAAAACACACCCCGAGAAACAAAAGGGCTGGCTTACCGCCGGCCAATACCAGGTAGATAAAAAACTGGATGGCGCTTTAATAGCCGCCAATACCGTGGTGGCCAGTGCCATTTTAAATTCAGACGCATCATTAACCAAAAGATAAAACACTATGTCAGATTTTCACCATGATGAGGAATTCAGGCTGCATACGCCGGAGTTTAATGAGCTTCACCTGAAGATGGACAGGCGCAATTTTTTAACCAAAACATCACTGGGTTTGGGTGCGCTTGCCGTTGGATCGTTGTTTGGCAACAGTGTTTTTGGCAGCCCGCTTAAACGCCAGGGCAGCCTGGAGGATGATATTTTGAGCGCCCTGCCGCAGATTGCCCCTAAGGCCAAAAGGGTAGTATACCTTTTCCAGGCGGGCGGGCCATCGCAATTTGAAACTTTTGATTATAAGCCCAAACTGGCTACCATGCTTGGCCAAAACCTACCCGACTCGGTAAGGCAGGGGCAAAGGCTCACCGGCATGAGCGCCAACCAGAGCGTGCTGCCGCTGGCGCCTTCATATTATAAATTTAACCGGCACGGCCAAAGCCAAACCTGGATGAGCGAATTGATGCCTTTTACCGCGCAGGTGGTAGATGAGTTGTGTATTGTAAAATCGCTGTATTCTGAAGCGATAAATCACGATCCGGCTATAACTTTCCTGCAAACCGGAAACCAGCTACCGGGCAGGCCATCGATAGGTTCCTGGATTAGCTATGGTTTAGGATCGGATAATCAAAACCTGCCTACTTTTATTGTACTGGTTTCAAAAAACGCACCTAAAGACCAGCCTTTGTACGCCCGGCTATGGGGTAACGGTTTCCTGCCATCTAAGTTCCAGGGAGTGCAGTTTGGTTCGGGTAAAGACCCTGTTTTGTTCCTGAATAACCCCGAAGGCTATGATGGTGCCGATAGAAAGGAAATGCTGGAATACCTGTCAAAACTGAACAACCTCCAAAACGCCGCGTATGCCGATCCGGAAGTTGATGCCCGCATAGCGCAGTATGAAATGGCTGCCCGCATGCAAACCTCGGTACCCGAGGTAATGAGCACCGCCAACGAGCCCAAAGAAATTTTTGACATGTACGGCCCCGATAGTAAAGACCCCGGCACCTATGCTGCCAATTGCCTGCTGGCGCGAAAACTGCTGGAAAAAGATGTGAAGTTTGTGCAGCTATACCACCAGGGCTGGGATCAGCATAGCAATCTGCCATCGGGCATAGCCGGCCAATGTAAGGCCACCGACCAAGCCACGGCTGCGCTGATTAAAGACCTGAAACAACGCGGTATGCTGGATGATACCCTGGTTATCTGGGGCGGCGAATTTGGCCGAACAGCATACTCGCAGGGCAAGCTAACTGCCGACAATTACGGCCGCGATCATCACCCGCGCTGCTTTACTATGTGGATGGCCGGTGCCGGAGTAAAACACGGTATCAGCTATGGCGAAACGGATGATTTTAGCTACAATATTGTAAAAGATCCGGTGCATGTGCACGATTTCCAGGCCACACTGCTGCACCTGATGGGTATCAACCACGAATTGCTTACCTACCAGTTCCAGGGCCGCCGTTTCAGGCTTACCGATGTGGAGGGGAAGGTGGTGAGGGATATTTTATCGTAGAATAGTATCAAGTAGTAAGTATCAAGTATCAAGATTTTTTTGCTTTTGACAGAAGGTTGAGGACAGTGCGATATCGTCTGTGTTTTATTGTTTTATAGAGAACATAATCGGTAATACATGGTTATTATCATATAATAAGCATCAACATGAAACTCAGAATATCACATCCTTTTTGGCAGGTTATGGGGTTGGGCGCTTTGGCCGGCATGCGGTCAGCGTCGGCACCGGTTATTGCCAGTCATATATTAAGCCATCATCAAACCAAACGACTCGATCACTCGCCATTAAAGTTCATGCAGTCCAGAAATGTCGCGCTGGTGTTGAAAATATTGGCAGTAGGCGAAATCATCGGCGATAAACTGCCCTCGGCTAAAGACCGGATTAAACCGGTTTCGGTTGTGTTCAGGATGATGTCCGGAGCGCTTGCCGGCGCCAGTGTGTATAAAGCCACAGGAGGCAACCCGGCTACCGGCGCTTTAATTGGCGGCGCGGCGGCATTTGCATCAACATTTGGTAGTTTTTGGTTACGTAAAGATGCTGTAAAAGCAAGCAATGTAACCGATCCGTTTGTTGGCGCTATAGAAGATGCCCTGGTAATTGGCAGCGGTATTGAATTTTCAAATGCAGCTTAAGCCTCGGCTTTAGGCTGCAAATATTTTTCAAGGTTACTAACCTCGTTCCTGATTCTTGGCAAGCTGCCAGGGTAGTTTTGCTGGATAAAGCCAACCAGGTTTTCGCGGATATAGCAGCGCAGGTCAAATGCTTCTGAAGAGTTGCGGGCGCTCATGAGTACCCGTACCTCAATGTTGTTTTCTTTGGTATCCGTTACCTGTACCACCTGCACTTTTTTATCCCACAGCGGGCTCAAATTAATCAGCCGCTCAAACTCCGTACGGATAGCATCCAGCGGAATAGTATAATCCACATACAAAAACACCGTGCCCAAAATTTCGGATGAGGTGCGTGTCCAGTTTTGAAAGGGCTTGGTGATGAAGTAGTTGATAGGGAGTATCAGCCTTCTTTTATCCCAGATGTTAAGCACCACGTAGGTTAGCGTAATCTCTTCCACGCGGCCCCATTCGCCTTCCACCACCAACACATCATCAATACGGATTGGCTGGGTAAACGCTATCTGAAAACCCGCCAGCAGGTTACCCAATGAGGTTTGCGCCGCAAAACCAACAATTATACCGCCTATACCAACTCCCGTTAACAAACCTGTACCAATTTTGCGCATGCTGTCAAAACTGAGCAGTATGATGGCAATGGTTACAAACACAATAAGCACCACCAAAAACTTGCGGATAAATTGTATTTGCGTGCGCACTTTACGCTCAACCAGGTTATCGGCCTTGTTCAGGTCGTACGTGTGGTAGATGTAATCTTCGAGTACCCTGATGGAGCGTACCAGGATACCGGCGAATGATATGGTCAGGAAAATCTCGATTGTTTTATCAAGCGGACTAAGGTAGGCCTTATCCATCCGCATCAGCGGGATAAACAGGTTAAACAGGAATAAAGGGATGAAATATGTGATGGCCTTGCCCAGGTTGACAATAACCGACCTGAAGAAAGAGTAATCCGTCTCTTCTTTTTTTGCATATACCCTAAACAAACGTGTAACTGCAAGTTTTATGAGTAAACCTACCAGGATAGCTGTTACTGTTATAATAAGGTTCCATACGAAGGCAGGGATTTGTTTAGAAAATTCAAGCAGATCTGGGGGGAGTCTGTTAATGATATTCATGCTTATAACGTTAGTTAATTACTATCATAAATACTACGAATGTAAAATTGTTTTAACAACACGTAATCAAAGGGGTGTTGCTACATTTATGTATAGATTTTTTGATAGATTTGTTTAAAAAGTCAGGAATTTAGTTTTTATGCTGACTGGAATTTAATAATTGATACGGCAATGGCTACAACCCACGACCATCAGGACATAAAAAGGGAAAAGATATTAGAGGCATCGTACGAGCGTTTTTTACATTATGGCTATTCAAAAACCACGATGAATGAAATTGCCGGCGACCTTTCAATGTCAAAAGCACTGCTGTATTATTACTTTCCGGATAAAAGCCAGCTGTACATGGCCGTAATGCGAAAACTGGCTGTCGACTACCTGAAAAAACTGGAAGAAAAGGCCGATACATTCGGCAGCCTTAAAGAAGCTTTTGTTTTTCAGATCAATACCCACCACGATTTTATTGTAAGTAATTATAACTTTTTTGACTTTTTCAGGCTTAACGAGCAGAATTTGCCAGATACCATTTGGGAAATTGTTGAGCAGGTGCACAAAGCCGAACTCACTTTGTTAACCAATGCTGTTAAAAATGAGATGGAAAAAGGCTGCATAAACCCGATTGAAAACCCCGAGGAATTGGTTGACCTTTTATTGGATGCCATGCACGGTATCAGGGTAGGCCCGGTATCTCAAAAGAAAAACAGTTTCCCCCGCAAAGAGCACCTGGAAGAGATCAGGAGCAAGAAGCTTTTGCTTACCGATATATTTATCAAAGGGTTGCTTTATTGTTAATACAACCTATTAAATACCGGTTAGTATTAAATGTCAGTATCCCGTAAAAATGACCGGGTTATCACACGCTTGCTGTATATTATAGATACCTTTGTTGTAACATTTAATTAATAGTACTTGTTAAAGTATCTATATATAATTTGTTTATACTTCCTATTTAATTAAGAGGTGATTGTTTTAGAGTGATTTAGCCGGATGGAGATTTATTTTCATCCGGCTTTTATATTTATAACCTGTTGGGCGGGTGATCTGCTTTAAAATTTCGCTCCGTTTTGTTATCAACCCTCAACCGATTTAAGTACAGCAAGCGGCAGTTGTTTAAATATTGTACTTATTTCAATTTGGTTGGCAGCTGTAAATGTTTTCCCTCCGGTTATTGCCCGCCATTGGGAAGGTGCAGCAGGCGGTAAAACAACCCGGGTGTTTTGCCAATCCAGCTCATGTGGCCTGGTGCTGTCGGTGTTAATTAGGGCCAGGTGTAAAGGCAGGGCTACAATATACCAGCCATCGTGGCTGCTCCGGGCAAAGGCCATCACATTGTCCTGGTATTTGCCATTAACTGTCAAGGGAATATAATCACCATTTTTAAATACCTGCGGATTATCTCTGCGTTGGTTAAATAATACGCTGGTAAGCCAAAGCTTGATGTGGCCGCTGTAGCGGTTTTTCCAAAGCGCTTTAATAGTGATTTTATTACCGGCTATAGCATCCAGTGCTTTCGCCCTTAAGTTATAGTCCACCGGGCGGCGGTTGTCAGGGTCAACCATGCTCAGGTCCCAAAGTTCGCAGCCCTGGTAAACATCCGGCACACCGGGGCAGGTAAATTTTAAAACCGTTTGTGCAAGCGAATTGATAATGCCATAATCTGCAACCTTTTTCAAAAATGGCAAAAAGCTTTTCATAAAATCGCTCCTGGGTTTCAGTATGGCGTTTACAAACTTTTTGGTGCCTTCCTCATAAATCTCATTGGGCTCGGCCCACTGGGTATGCAGTTTGGCTTCGCGCAGGCCTTTTACCAGGTATTCTTCAATGCGGTTGGCAAAGTCATCGTGGTCTTCGCCGGGCATGGGGTAGCTGCCGGTAATGGTTTGGTAAAGCAGGTATTCGTCGTTGTCGTCGGGTGCGTTGTTGGTTTTGGCCCCGCTGTTAATAGTTTGCCAGTGTTTTACAATGGTTATCCATTCGGCCGCCATATCGGTGATGGCGTTTAGCCTTGCCCTTACGCCTTCGCCGCGTTTGGTATCGTGCGTGGCAGTGGCATTTATAGCCAGCGGCCAACGTAGTTGCCGGTTTACCATCATAGCATGAAATTCATCAACCGGCAGGCCAAAGGTTTCCGGGGTATCGCCAACCTCGTTGTGGCCTATAAACCTGTCGTACGTGTACATCAGCGTGTCCTCAACTCCCTTGGCCATTATGGGGCCAGTAAACTGCATACAGCGCTGGTAAAATTGCAGCGCGCGGCTGTTATAATCCGCATTGCCGTTTTTCAATAATACGTTTTCTAACAAACGGGCGGCTGCTTCAATTTCGGGTTTTGCTTCGCGGATGTTTTTGAATATGTCTTTTATGCCCTGCTGATCTTCTGCAGCTAAAGGAAAACTATTGCCATAATAACGGTACACGGGGCAACGGATCAAAAATTCGGCTATAATAAGCTTAATATTGTTTTCTTTGATGGATGATGCATCGGCCAGCTCCAGGTCGCAAAACAGTTGGTAAAGGTTTTGCAATTCGCCGGCCATGTGCTCATATAATATCAGCGATTTCTTTTTTTGGATAGCCTTGTTTACGGGTAACTTATCCCGGGTAATATCACGGTAAAAGGCGGCAAATTGCTTTTTACTTTCGGCCTGGGTAAACAGGTTGTTCACAGCGGCCAGGAAGTCGTACCCGGTAGTGCCCTCAATGGGCCAATCTGCGGGCAAGGCCTCGCCATCTTCCAGTATCTTTTCAACTACTATATAAGTTTCTTTACCTGCAAAAGTACGCAGGCGTTGCAGGTACCCTGCGGGGTCGTATAAGCCGTCGATATGATCTAAACGCAGGCCCTGGATAATATTTTTATCCAACAACTCCTTAACCAGCTCGTGGCATTTATCAAATACCTTAGGCAATTGCATATTAAGGCAGATAAGGCCGTTCACCGTAAAAAACCTGCGGAAATTGATCTGCTTTTCGGTTTCCTGCCAAAAGCAAAGCTGGTAATATTGCTGGTTGGACAGTTGGCTGAGCAAATCTTTGTCGCCATTAATATGGCTTACGACGGCCCGGAATATCTTTTTTATTGCGGGTTGTTTATGCAGCGATGCCAGTTGTTCTTTAAGTTCGGCAAAACTTAATGCGAACGATACATCGTCATCTGCCTGCTGAATCTGTTTAGCTTCTTCAACCAGTTCGCTGATGATTTGCGTAGGCTGCCGCGCCACCTCCAGTATGGTAATGTAGGAGCGGAGGTTTAACGGGTATTGCTGATCGCCGCAGGCAAAAGCAAAACCGTTGCCGGCAAATACCATTTTAATTTGGCCCTGTAGCAAGGCCTCCTCAAACGGAACGCCTAAAAACGGTACCATTACCCGGCCGTCATAAACGCGGGCCGGCCACGAGATATCAAAAAAATCGGCATGGGCAGATCGCCTCCCTTTTTCCAGCACATCCATCAGCCACTGGTTATTGGCGTGGTAGGCCATGTGGTTGGGTACAATATCCTGCAGCCAGCTGATGTTTAATTTTTTAAGTTTTTTGCTGATGCTTTCCAGTTGCTTCAGCGTGCCAATTTCGGGATTGATGCGCAGCGGGTTAACCACATCATAACCGTGGGTGCTGCCCGGCGTTGCTTCAAAAATAGGCGAGGCATACAACGTGCCGATGCCCAATTGCTGCAAATACGGAATAATGGTATCTAAATGCTTAAAGGTAAAATCCTTATTGAACTGAATTCTGTACGTTGCAGCCGGGTTATGCATAATATTGGGTGTATATCAATATAGATTCGGGCGGTACCGATATCTCGCCTGTATTTATTATTGCCGGTGACGCTACCGGCCCGTTCCATTTTGGCTCGGCAGAATCAAAGAGCTTTTGCCATTGTTGGTTGTTGCTGCCTATATTCAGCTCCTGGTCCTTTTTACTGAAGTTGAGCAGGCAAAATACGTGCTGCTCATCCGTCCATCGCTGGATGATGAGTGTTTGGGCGGCCTCATCAACTTTTACACTCATATTATTCCGATCGGTATTTTTAAATGCAGGCTGTTGTTTTTTAAAGCTGATAAGTGTTTTATAATAACTCAGCATCAACTGATGTTGCCCTTTGCCAGGCAATGTCCAGTTGAGTTTGGAGTTTTCAAAGGTGCTTACAGCCTGCGGGTCTGGTGCCTCGCCTTTGGCATGGAAATCGGCAAATTCGGCTTTGCGGCCTTTGCGCACTGCCTCAATCAGTTTTTTATCGGTGTGGCTCACAAAAAACTGGAAAGGGTTAGTTTCGCTCCATTCCTCGCCCATAAACAGCATAGGTAAAAACGGGCTTATCATGACGGCTCCGGCCATCAGTTTTTGCATCCCGAAGCTAAACAGCTGGCTTGAACGTTCGCCCAGCATACGGTTGCCCACCTGGTCGTGATTTTGCGAGAATACCACAAACTGCCGCCCGTTAATGCCATCGGTTTGGGTGCCGAAGGTTTTTTGCCGCTGTTCTGAATATTGGCCATGGTATACATAGCCGTTTTGGTAGGCATTGGCTAAATCGGCTATGCCATTAAAATCGGTATAGTAGCCGTTGCGCTCGCCGCCTGCTGCAACCCGCAGGGCGTGGTGAAACTCATCTATCCATTGGGCATCAAAGCCATAACCACCCTTTTGTACTGGGGTAATATACCGGGCGTCATTCAGGTCGCATTCGGCAATTAAATAGTGCGTTTTACCGCTTTGCTGCGCCAGTTGGGCAACATGTTCGGTTATCTCCTGTAAAATATGTACAGGGCTAAAATCCCTGATAGCATGTACGGCATCCATCCGCAACGCATCTATGTGAAAATCGCGCAACCACATGAGCACATTTTCGATAAAATATCGTCGCACCTCGTCGCATCCGGCATCATCAAAATTAATGGCTGCTCCCCAGGGCGTGTGGTATTTATCGGTGAAGTAGGGGCCAAACCGGCCAAAATAATTGCCCTCGGGACCTATGTGGTTATAAACTACATCAAGAATAACTGCCAGTCCCTTATTGTGGCAGGCGTTTACCAATTGCTGCATGCCTTGCGGGCCGCCGTAGCTGTTTTGCGTGGCAAACGGAAAAACGCCGTCGTACCCCCAGTTTCGGTCGCCGGGGAACTGCGATACCGGCATAATTTCGATGGCTGTAATCCCCAGGTCAATTAAATAATCCAGTTTTTCTTCAATGCCCTTAAAATCACCTTCGGCGCTAAAAGTTCCGGTGTGTAATTCGTAAATAATATAATCGCTCAATAACGTATTTTGCCATTGCTGGTCTGTCCAGTTGAATGATCTTAAATCAACAGCTTCAGACGGGCCGTGTACGCCTTCGGGTTGCAGCAGCGATGCCGGGTCGGGCAATTGTTTACCATCCACCTTAAACCAATAGGTAGTGCCTGCTTTTATTTTATCGGTATCCAGCGCCCAGTATCCGCGTTCCTGTTTGGTTAGGTTAAGTTGCGCATTGCCTGTTTGCAGTGTTACCTCTTTAGCATCCGGTGCCCAAACGTTTACCGTGGCAAATTTATCGTTGTTAAAATTAACCCCTAATGTTCTGTTAATGATGTTTTGTTTCGCCATTGTGGATAAGCTGATGCTGAAGCAGTACTACCGACCGCCCTTCAACCTGTATAGTTTCATGTGCTTTAAATGTACCTTTGGTTTCTTCGTTGGGGTTTTTATTGCTGTCTATCAGCAAGTCCCAATCGTCGGCATACTCTGACGGTGGCAGCTGGTAGCTTAAAGGCTGGTCATGCGCGTTAAATATGATATAGAAGCTATCGTCTACCACCTTATTTCCTTCGGCATTAACGCTGTGCAGCCCCAATCCGTTTAAAAATACGGCTACCGATTTGGCAAAATTGTGATTCCAGTTATCCTCTGTCATTTCCGAACCATCGGGCAAAAACCAGGCAATATCGGCTACGCCGCTTTTCTTTTCAACCTCGCCCTTAAACCAGCTTTTGCGCGAGAAAGCCGCATGCTCTTTCCTCAGCTTAATCAGTTTGCTGGTAAATACCATCAGGTCTTTATCCATGGTTTCCCAATTTATCCAGCTTAGTTCATTATCCTGGCAGTAGGTGTTGTTGTTACCTTTTTGAGTACGGCTCATTTCATCGCCGGCCACCAGCATAGGCACCCCTTGTGATAAGAAAAGCGTGGTTAAAAAATTTCTTTTTTGCTTTTCGCGCAGTTCGTTAATGGCTTTGTCGTCAGTTGGGCCTTCAACCCCGCAGTTCCAGGATCGGTTATGGCTTTCGCCATCGTTATTGTCCTCGCCGTTGGCTTCGTTATGTTTTTCGTTGTAGGTTACCAGGTCGTTAAGTGTAAAGCCATCATGGGCGGTTACAAAGTTGATGCTGGCAGTTGGCCTGCGGTATGATTTGTAAAGATCGGAGCTGCCGGTGATCCTGTCGCCAAATTCGGCCAGTGAACTTTCGGTACCACTCCAGAAATCACGGATGCTATCGCGATATTTGCCGTTCCATTCGGCCCATCCCGGTGGAAATTTGCCTACCTGGTAGCCGCCTTCGCCAATATCCCAAGGTTCGGCAATCAGTTTTACCTGCGATATGCAGGGATCCTGGTGTATAATATCAAAAAAAGCGCTCAGCCGGTTTACCTCGTGCAACTCGCGCGCCAGGGTAGCGGCAAGGTCAAACCTAAAGCCATCCACATGCATCTCCAGTATCCAGTAACGCAGGCTATCCATCATCAGGCGCAATACATTGGGTAGGTTGGCATTCAGCGTGTTACCGGTGCCGGTGTAGTCCATATAATACCGGTTATCATCGGCCAGGCGGTAGTAACAACAGTTATCAATACCGCGGAACGATAGGGTAGGCCCCATTTCGCTGCCTTCGCCGGTATGGTTGTAAACCACATCAAGTATTACTTCAATGCCCGCTTTGTGCAGCTCTTTTACCATGGTTTTAAACTCGGTAACCTGCTCGCCGCGTACACCGCTTGATGAGTAGCGGGCATCGGGTGCAAAAAAGCCGATGGTATTATAGCCCCAATAGTTGGTTAAGCCTTTTTCAACAAGGTGCCTGTCATTTAAAAAATGGTGAATAGGCATCAGTTCGATAGCGGTTATGCCCAGCTCTTTTAAATATTTGATAGTTACCGGATGACCGATGGCGGCATAGGTGCCCCTGATCTCTTCCGGGATTTCGGGATGCATGTTGGTGAAACCTTTAACGTGGGCTTCGTATATCACCGAGTTATAGTACTCTACACAGGGGGCTTTATCGCCCTCCCAATCAAAATTATGATCAATAACTACCGATTTGGGTACAAAGGCGGCATTATCGGTTTCGTTAAAACTCAGGTCTTTTTCATCGTTGCCTATCTGGTAGCCAAAAAGGGAGTCGTCCCAGTTAATGGTGCCCGATATGGCTTTGGCATATGGGTCAAGCAAAAGCTTATTGGGGTTAAAACGGTGTCCGTTTTCGGGCTCGTAGGGGCCGCTTACCCGGTAACCGTAAAGCTGACCGGGTTTTAAACCGGGAATATAGATGTGCCAGATGAGTTCGGAATATTCGGTAACCGGGATCCTTTCTGTTTCTATTTCGTCTTCGGGGCTGTGAAACAGGCAAAGTTCAACGCCGGTAGCGTTCTCGGAATATAGTGTAAAATTTACGCCCTTGCCATCCCATGTTGCGCCAAGTGGGAATGATTTACCGGGGTACGTTGTTATTTTCATAGGGGATAGTGTCCGTTATTAAAAACTTAAATTGTCAGTTATTTAAGGAAATTGCAATGGATTTGTTTGGTTGTTAAAAAATATTTTACCACCTGTTTGTTGATAATGACATTGTAAAAAAATGAACACAATGGTTGCTTAGGGTTTAAAATTGTTAATTTATAATTGATGGTTACAAATTAACTTATGTAGCTTTGTGTATCTATTATAATAAACCTATGAGTAAAAAAATATTTGTTGTTGAAGACGATGCAGATCTGTCTGATGCGATACAGATGATCCTGCATGAAGAGGGCTATCGAACCGTTGCCTCTTTTGATAAAAACTCCATAAAGGGTGTTATATTACACATGCCAGATATGGTATTGGTTGATCATAAGCTAAAAGACGGCTTTGGCAGCGAGCTTTGTGTTGCTATCAAAAAGCACCCTTTAACCTATCATATCCCTGTTATCCTGATTTCCGGTTATCCTGATTTGGCAGATATTGCTAAGGCGTGCGGTGCCGACGCATGGTTAAGCAAGCCGTTTGAACTTACGGATTTAACCCGCCTGGTTGATCATTATTTAAAACGCGCCGCTTAATTAGTAGTTAAGCTTAGTTTCTTTTTGAGGCTGGCAATGTTAAGCAACCTACACTGGTTAGCCCGTTAATAATAGCAACCGTTAGGGTTAAATATTAAATAAGCTGTGGTTGCCTTTACTTTGTCAAATCTAAATCCCTTATCTGCTTATCCTGTAGTTTTGCAAAAAATATAACCATACAGGTTGCGCCAATCATCGCGAAAAGCATATCTGATTGCGTATCCCAGATATCGCCCTGGGTGCCTAAAAATGAATCGCCGGATGAACCGGAAGCCACGGATACAAACCACTCTATAAACTCATATAATACGCTGATGGTGGTACAAACGCAAACCGTTAGTACGGCCAGCCAACCGCGTTTTTGGATAATATTTTTCCTGATAAATAATTCCCGGGCTATCAGGGCTGGTACAAAGCCCTGGGTAAAATGACCAACTTTATCGTAGTTATTACGCGCCTGGTGAAAAAGGTCCTTTACCCAATCAAACAGTGGCACCAGCGCGTAGGTATAATGGCCACCTATAAACAAAACATAGCAATGCGCCAGTATCATGATGTAGGTAAAATAGCTGAACCTGAATTTGTTGAATGTTAAAACCAGGGCGATAAAGCCCAAAATTGCCGGAAAAACTTCCAATATCCAGGTGAAATAATCATGCGGATATATGGCCGAGCCTATTAAGCCGGCAAAAAACAGGAACACTAACAGGTAGTATTTTTTCATGTTACAATATGGGTATTAATTTCGGATAGTCGCAACCTACCCGATAATTTGTCGCGCCGGTACCGTGTTGTAAAGAAATACAGGTGTTAAATTTGATTATTAAACCTAATGAAGATGAAAGAGAAGAACAACAGCAATCCATTGCATAAACTTTCGAACCCGGCACAGCGCGCCTTAGCCAACGCCGGAATAACGGATATAAACCAGTTATCGGCCTGGCACGAAGCTGATTTTATGAAACTACATGGCACGGGCAAAAAGGGCCTGCAAATACTTAAAGCATTAATGGCCGAAAGGAATATTGCGTTTAGGCAAGCGTAAATTGCGCTATCAGCTTAAATTAACATCGGGTGTTCCGGCTGCTTTTCTTTTTGACCTGATTTTCAATAACTGGTATAAAACGCCGATTACAAATACGGCAACAAGTGTCATTAAGCCCATTTTAGCCACGGGATCATTAGGATCTGCGGCCAGCGGATGACTGATGGGTAATCTGGTTAAGGTTTCGATGGTAGCCGGTATCATGGAAAAAAACAAGGTGAGCGACATGATGAAAACCTGTACATATTCGGCCGATTTTCCTAAAAAACTAATTGATTTGGCGTAAATGCCCAAAGGTAACGCTGCTAAAACGATAACAGCCAAACCATGACCCGCGGTAAAGTGCCCGGTTTTCATGATGGGCAAGGCTGTAAGGCAACCGATGACAGTAAACAAGATATATAATTTACCGGGACCGCTTTTCGGGTCGATTTTCCCCTGGCGAAATAAAGCATAAAGGGCAACAAGTACGGCAAGGATACTGATAGCAGTGTGGAAAATTCCGAGTGGAGACAGGTGATTAGGCATAATGTGATGTTTTAAGGGTAAGTAGCAATGTATTTAAAACTGCCGGTAGTACAACCGGTGGTTCTAAACTACACAAATGCCATTATATTTGCAAGCGGCTATAAAACAAGTGTTTATTTTAAGGCTTTGGCTATGGCTTCTTCGGTAACCTTTGCCATAATTTTATAACCTGCCACATTGGGGTGTACACCATCGGTTGTTAATTCGGCCTTTTGCCCGTTGCGCTCGTCGACCAGTGGCGAAAAGTAGTCGAGCAAGGTAAAGTTATTAGCTTCGGCATAGGCCTTAATTTCTTTATTTAAGCTGATAATCTTATCGGCTGGTTTAAGGCCTTTACGCCATGGATAATCAAATACCGGAAGGTACTGGCAAAGGATTACTTTGATACCATGCAGCTTAGCCAATTCGGCCATCGAGCGTACATTATCCATAATAGTTTGGTTGCTCACATGCCCGGTATTCGCGGCAATATCGTTACTGCCGGCCAGTATAATAACCGCTTTGGCTTTTAAATCAATTACATCCTGCCTGAAACGGATTAACAACTGCGGCGAAATTTGACCGGCAATGCCGCGGTCGAGATATGGTCGGCCGGAAAAAAATTCGGGCACCCTGGCCTTCCAGAACTCAAATATCGAACTACCTAAAAAAACCACGCGTTTTTCGCCGGGTTTGGGTTCGCCTAACTGCTGGTTTTCTTTTTTGTAGTGCGATAGGGCAGCCCAATCGTCTTTAAAGTCTTCTTTTGCGGTATCAGGTTTGCTTTGCTGGGCAAACAGGTTCATGGCAAAAAAAATAGCCAGTGCCAGGGAATAAATACGTTTCATAACTGCGTTTTTCGGTTTAAACAAAAATAGCAGAAATATCTCCGCCGCACTGAGCTATTGTCAGGTGTATGAAATGTGGCTGTAAGGTAATATAAAGGTGTTGCAAAGCGGGCGCCAACGGTATGCGAAAAGAACTGTTTTATTTTGATGAAGGATAACGGTTTTAATGCTGTATCCTTAATTAATTAAGTTTGTTTAAAATTAAATTAATTAATAGTTATAAAACCTTTGCTTTGTTTTCTTGTTATCAAAATATATCTACCAACACTATGAAAACTTTTAACGAACATGAGTCAGTAATTTACACCGATGCGCGGGGCAACACAGTTGATACATTTGTGATATTTGATACCGATAAAACTACCGGCCTTACGCACATTAATCACATGAATTTAAGGGTGCAAACTGATAGTTTGCAACTACATCCGGCATCCATTGCCAAATGGAATTTACCAATGAAGGACGCCTTTAGTTTCCAGATATTTAAAAAACTGAAAGAAAAATACCAGGAACCTGCTATCCCAACTGTAAAGCGTACATTAACTGCCGAACCTGGTTACAAACTGGCAAAGGCCTCTTAATAATTAAACCAAAATATCATTCAATAAAAAACTCTGCCCTTTTATAATAGGCGGAGTTTTTTTACGATCTGTGCGGTGGTTTAATTAATTTGTTGCACCGCCATTTACCAGCAGGTGCTGTCCGTTAACAAATGACGAAAGGTCGCTTGCAAAAAATTCAGCGGCGTTGGCTACGTCTTCCACTTCGGCCAGGCGTCCCATCGGGCAGCTATCAAGCAATTGTTTCCTTAATTCGGGGTAACTGCCCGCTTCGGCAAATATGCCCGAATGGTCAACCGCAAACGGAATGATAGAGTTAACGGTAATTCCTTTATGACCTATCTCTTTTGATAATATATCAACCAGGTAACGTGGCGTTGTTTTGCTGCCGCCATACACAGCCATCCCTGGTACCGGAAATGATGTGGTGCTGGATGCTATGTAAATGATACGGCCATTATCCTCTACATTTTTGGCTGCCTGTTGCATTGTAAAGTAAGTTCCTTTAGTGTTAATGGAAAATACCCGGTCAAACTGTTCCTCGGTAAAATCAACTACCGGAGTTTCTACCAGCTCGATACCTGCGTTGGCCACTACAATATCTATTTTGCCAAATGCCTTTTTAGCTTCGGCAAACAATCTTTCAATATCAGCCACTTTGCTTACATCGGCTTGTACCGCTATAACCTTTGCACCCATGGCGGCTATATTACTAACAACTTCATCGGCCGATGCTTTGTCCCGCGAATAATTGATTACGATATCGGCGCCTAATGCGGCATAGCGCTCGGCTATAGCCTTCCCTAGTCCACGTGCTGATCCGGTTATTAATGCTACCTTATTATTTAATGAGTTCATGATTTCTATTTTTTGACGTTTTTGTCTTAATTCTTGATTCTAATCTCTTGACTCTATTTTAAGCCATTGCGCCATTTGCGCCAATGTTTTGCGCGCTTATCCATTTGGCATCGTCGCTGGCCAGGAATACAACTATTTTGGCAATGTCTTCAGGCTCGCCGATGCGGTTAAAGGCCGAAAGCGATGCCAGGCGGTCAATTACCTCCTGTGGTTTGCCCTTGGTAAACAATTCGGTATTTGTAGGGCCCGGAGATACGGAGTTTACATTGATGCCTCTTGCGCCAACCTCTTTGCTAAATACGCGGGTTAGTTGTTCAACTGCTGCTTTGGTGGCAACATAAGTACCATAAGTTGGCATTATTACCCGGGTTGTTGTTGATGAAAAATTTATGATGCTGCCGTTATTGGCCAGCTTGGTTGCTGCCTGGCGCATTGTATTAAACGTGCCGCGAACATTGATATCAAACTGGCGGGTAAAATCGTTGTCGGTAGTATCTTTCAACAGTTTGGTTATCATGATGCCAGCATTGTTTACCAATACATCAATTTTGCCGTAGTGGGCAATGGCGGCATCAAACATCGCGGCTACTTCATCGGCTTTGCTTACATCGGCTTGCAGGGCTATAGCATCGCCGCCGGCTGCTTTAATGGAGTTTACGGTTTGCGTGGCTGCTTCAAGCCCGCCGGCGTAGTTAATTATTACTTTTGCACCGGCTTGTGCCAGTTTGTGGGCTACTGCTGCTCCAATGCCTCTTGAGGCTCCGGTTACTAAAATTACTTTTTCTGCTAATGTGTTCATGGTTTCCTTTGTTATTTTATGTTGATGTCTTGTTTGTTTCGACATAACAAAGGTGAGGCTTGGGGTTACCTCAAATGATACACATATTAAAGCATTACATATAAATATCTAAGATGCGGCGGCTATGTGCTGTTTCCTGAATAAAACCGGCGACAGACCCGTGTGTTTTTTAAAGTAATTGCTAAAATGGGTCGACTCCGAAAAGCCCAACCGGTAGGCAATCTCCTTAATAGATATAGTTGAGTTTTGCAGCAATGCCCTGGCCTCGGATATCGTTTTTTCTGTTATCCAGGTACCAATGGGCCTACCGGTTTTTATTTTGATAACATTGCTCAGGTAATTGGGGTGCAGGCTTTGGGCATCGGCGTAATCCTGTACCCGGTATGCTTTTTCAATCAAGCCATTGCCCAGGTCGCGGTAATGTTTTTCCAGCAGTCGTTTAAACTCTTTTACAATTTGCGAACTGCGGTTGCCTTCATAAATGGGGTTATAGTCCTTCCAAAAGTATTCCTTTATTTTTAACAGCAATACCACAAACAGGTTCCCGATGATACGATTGCGGTAGGTACTGTGATTTTGATACTCCTTATTTATCAGCAGGTACAGTTGCTCAAACTCCGAAAATGCATCGGCAGCCAAAACGCGGGGCTGAACAGTTTCGGCAAGCAGGAATGGGAATTCTTCAAAAATATCCAGGTGAACATTTTCTTTCAGGAATGATTCGCTAAGTGTTACCAGGTATATTTCTTCTATCGTATACCAGTTATATGATTTGTAATGCCCCGGATTTGTAAAATATATAGTGCCAGGTACCGTATCAAAAACGAGTTCGTCGGTAGTATATTTGCCGTATCCGTTCTTAACAAATACAAACGAGAAAAAGTTAGGCCTGAAAATGAGCGATTGGTAGGGCAKGGTAGCATGCACATCCTTAAGGTTATGGATGGCAAAATCGGTTTTATCATCAATGCTATCCGCGGGCAATCCAAAATGGATGTATTGCTCTTTCAGATTGTTAAAAATTAGTTTCTCTTCGTCTTTCATAGTTAACTGCCAGCCTCTAAGTTAATGCAATCAGGCTATTTAATAGTTTCAGTTTCATCGATGAAAATTTTAATAAACATAATTTAAAGTTTATGTAAAATGATTGTTATAATTATTACATTGTACTTAAATTCATTTTTTAAAAAGTAGATGATTTTAGCTTAATTATGTCCGAAAGTATTGTAGGTATTTACGACGACAATGTTGCAACATGGCTTGCCTTTAAAGAGGGCAGCTGGGATGCCTACACACAACTTTACAACAACCATTTTAAAGTACTCAATAATTATGGTTACAAATTTACCCGCGATGTAAACATTATTGAAGATGCTATTCATGATCTGTTTATTAAACTTTGGACAAACAGGGCAACGCTTGGCACGCCGGCATCGGTAAAAAATTACCTGTATAAATCGTTGCGTGGTATTATTTTTCGCAAAATGCAGGGACAATCACGTTTTGTCGATTTAGAATCGGAAACCGATTATAATTTTTCGTTCGAGATATCCTTTGATCACCAGATTATTGCCAATGAAGAGGAACGCGAGCTTCAGCATAAAATAAAAACGGTAGTAAAAACTTTGCCGGCCAGGCAGCAGGAAATCATCTATCTGCGTTTTTACGAAGGCCTGGGCTATGAAGAGATATCCGATATTATGGAAATCAACATCAACTCTACCTACAAACTGCTTTATAAAGCATTCAACAACTTGCAGGGTGCGCTAAAAACTTCAAAACTGGTCATCGTTATTGGCCTTTACAGTTGTTTAGGTACCCATATTCACTCAAATTAAATTTATTTTTATTTAGGAGGGATAATTCCCGTATGCTCATGTATATAAGGTTTAAATCAGAAACTTATATAGCATGGAGATTGCAAAATACGGCACTTATACCCTACAGGATTTTTTAGATGATGACGATTTTCTTCAGTTTGTTATCAGCCCCACTAAAAATAACACCAACTTCTGGCAATCGGTTACAGCTATGTATCCTGCTCAAATGGAAATTATTGATGAAGCTGCCCAAATTATATTAGCTTACCGTAAGCAGGATGTTTTTACAAACGAAGCAAATCAACAAAAAGTTTGGAACCGTATTGAAGGTACTTTACACGGTAAAAGAGCAGTAAAACAAAAAGTATTCCGCTTAAACACCTTCCTGCGTGTAGCAGCCATGATCTTATTGGTATCATCGGTAGGGATAGCTTTCTGGATGCTGAAATACAACACAAAAAATGAAGTAGTTACCGCTTTTGGCGAATTGCGTACCGTTACCCTGCCCGATAATTCGATAGTGATACTTAACGGTAACTCCAAATTATCGTACGCCAACAACTGGGATAAAAAGKCGAGAGAAGTTTGGATTAGCGGTGAAGGCTTTTTCAGTGTAAAACATATTAATAAAGATCCCCGCCATATAAAAGCTACCGAAAGATTTATTGTGCATTGCAACGATGTTAATATCGAGGTGTTAGGTACCTCCTTTAATGTACGTAACAGGCACAATAAAACCAATGTGGGCCTGGTAAGCGGTAAAATTATGCTCCAATACCTTGACCTGGCATCGCATAACAACAAGTTGCTGGTGATGAAGCCGGGCGATTATGTGGAATACGCCCACCGGAAGGTGGTAACCCAAAAGAAGCTTGCTGTGCCCGAGAAATTAACACAGTGGACAAACCACCAATTACTTTTTAACAATGCTACGTTATCACAAATCGGCGAGGTCATGACCGACGACTATGGATATCACATTGATTATACCGACCCGGCTATTGCCAACCTGAAAATTGAAGGAGAGATAAGTGTATCAAACGTTGACGAACTTTTGGAAACAATCTCAACTACGTTATCGGTAAAGGTCACCCAAACAGACAAAAACATCACAATCACAAAAAATTAACCCCTAAACAACTCATTTATGCGAAAATTTGACTTTTCAACTTTTTTAAAATGTTGCTGTTTCTTGTTGGTGTTGCTCGGCCAGTCGGTTTACGGCTATGCCCAGCTGGCGCTTACCAGCAATAACAGGTTTCATACAAAAGCCCCGGGCTATGCCATGCAGCAGGTTGCCGAAAATAAAGTGCTGTTGAAGGATGCGCTTGAAAATATCAAAAAGCAATTCAATGTGCAAATTGCTTACCAGGAAGGGTTGCTGGATAATAAATTTATACCGGTAAGCTTATTTAACAACGCTAAGCAGTTTAACCTTGATGATAACCTGAAACAATTATTATCATTTTTTCAGCTGGAATACCGTAAAATCAGTAACAGCCAGATCTCTATTTATTCGGTAAAAGAAACTGTCGTTAATACGGCGCCTGTAGTTGCCGCTGTGTTAATAGGTAAGGTGGTTGACGAAAAAGACGGCTTGCCGGTTATAGGTGCATCGGTATATCTGAAAGCCGATCCTAGAATTGGCACATCAACTGATGTATTGGGTAATTTTAAACTGGTAGTTCCGGATAAATTTACCGGGAAACCACTAACCTTATTGGTTGCTTATATTGGTTATAATAAAGAGGAAGTTACGGTAACTGATTTAACATCGCCTGTTCAAATAAAATTGAAACAGAATAGCAGTACGCTTAACGAGGTTGTAGTAACCGCGCTTGGTATTAGTAAGCAAAAAAAATCATTAGGCTACTCGGTTACCGAGGTTAAAGGAACAGAATTTACCCAGGCCCGCGAAAATAACGTGGCTAACGCGCTGACTGGCAAGGTAGCCGGTGTAAACGCCGCTGGTTTATCAACAGGTCCGGGTGGTTCAAGCCGGATAGTTATACGTGGTAATGGCGGCCTTGCAGGCGATAACCAACCGCTGTACGTGGTAAACGGCATGCCAATTGACAACAGTGTACCCGGTGGCGCACCAACTGTAAACGGCATTACCAATAACGTTGACCGTGGCGATGGTATAGCTGCCTTAAACCCTGATGACATCGAGTCTATCAGTGTGTTAAAGGGAGGTACGGCAGCGGCTTTATATGGTTCGCGGGCAGCAAATGGTGTTATCCTTATCACTACTAAAAAGGGACGGATTCAAAAAGGAGTAGGAATCGAGTTTAATTCAACCGCTACTTATGATAATGTAGCAGTTTTTCCGGATTACCAGTATGAATACGGGCAAGGAGACGGCGGTGTAAAACCAACCACGCTCGCAACCGCCCAAGGAACCGGCAGGCGTTCATGGGGCTCAAAAATTGATGGTTCGACAGATTATGTTGCCGTTGATGGTAAAACACACCCGTACTCGGCTCAAAAAGATAACCTTAAAAACTTTTATCAAACCGGGAGTACCTATACCAATAGTCTTGCATTTTTAGGCGGCAATGAGGCAATCACTTACCGTTTCTCGGCAGCCGACCTGAGCAGTAAAGGTATTTTGCCGGGTACAACCTACGATAGGAAGACGTTTAACCTGGCATTAACCAGCAAGCTAAGCAATAAAATCTCTATCGAGGCCCTGGCGCAATACAATATTGAAACCGGCCATAACCGAACAGGTGCGGGCGATGCTTTAGGTAATCCTAACTGGACACCACTTGAAGTTGCCAACACGGTTGATGTACGCTGGCTTAAACCTGGATACGATGCTAGTGGCAATGAGATGGTTTGGAATGACGCGGCCATCGCATCAAACGGATACTTTGTTATTAATAAGTATAAGGAAGACGATGTTAAAAACCGCTTTATTGGCCAGGGATCTGTTTCTTATACCCCTATAAAGGACCTTACATTTAAAGCTACCCTAAGCAGAGACTTTTTTAACTACAATTATTCTAACGTACTGCCTACGGGAACGCTTTATGTGCCAAACGGGCAATACCAGGCCATTAAATCGGATGTATCTGAAACAAATGAACTGGTAACCGCTACTTATAAAACCAAAATCATCAGTGATTTAAATGTAGGGGTATTAGGAGGTGTTAACAGCCGTAAAAATATCACCAATCAGCAAACCTTAAACGGATCGCAGTTTGTGATACCTTATTTTTACAGCTCAACCAATCTTTCTACGGTGTCAACCACACCTTATAATGCTCAAATAGTAACCAATTCGGTATTCGGTTCGGCCGATTTTGATTACAAAAGCCTGTTGTTTTTATCGTTTACCGGTCGTAAAGATTGGTTTTCGACGCTTAGCGCTAAAAACAACAGCATATTTTATCCAAGTGTAGGTGGTAGTTTCATCCTTTCGGATGCTGTTAAACTGCCAGAGCTTTTTAACCTGGCAAAATTAAGGGCATCATGGGCCCAGGTAGGCGGCGGCGCTCCTGATCCTTATGTTATTAACCTCACTTACAGTAACGTGCCAAGTGCGGGCCAGCCTTTACAAAACGTAACAAGCAATAATATTACAAATAGTAACCTTAAACCTTATACTTCAACAACTTTAGAGGGAGGGATTGAACTGCAAATGCTGCAAAACCGCTTAGGGTTGGATGTTACAGTGTATGACCGTAAAACCACAAATGATATTGTTAATACGGCCATATCATCAACATCGGGTTATAACAATGTAATCCTTAACGTAGGCGAGGTAAGCAATAAAGGTATTGAGGTATTGCTGAACGGCAGCCCAATAAAATCAAAGGACTTTACCTGGAATACCAGTTACAACGTTGCTTATAATGATAACAAGGTAGTAAAACTTGCACCGGGCTTATCTACCATACAGCTTGCAAATTCTGTGGGCAACTGGGGGCTTTTAAATAATACCGAAGGAATGTCATTCGGAACCATATATGGTACCCATATGTTAAGAAACAGTGCCGGCGACGTGGTTTTTAATGCCACTACAGGTTTACCGGTTGTAGCACCATACGCCCCGCTTGGTAAAAGTGTTGCGCCGCTTACTATGGGTTTAACTAACGAATTCAGATACAAACGGGTTTCGTTAAGCTTCCTGCTCGACGGTAAATTCGGTAACAAAGTGTTTTCGGTAATGGAAGTATATGCAACCCGTTTAGGTTTGATGAAGTCAACATTGCCCGGTCGCGAAAATGGCCTGGTTCTAAATGGTGTTGACCAAAAGGGGGCACCGTATACCCGCACGGTACCCGTTAGCGGCCTGCGTACCTATTATGACAACTATAAAACGTATTCAGATTTGTTTTTGCATGATGGCAGCTTTGTTAAGCTTCGCCAGGTTATATTATCATACAATCTGCCTGCTATCGATTTAAAGGCCGTGCATATTCAGTCGGCAAGTATCTCGCTGGTATCACGTAACCTGTGGACTATCTATAAAAAGACAAAAAATTTCGACCCGGAAGAAAGTTTTACCAACAGCAATACCCAGGGGTTCGAATCCATTGGTTTGCCGCGTACCCGTTCTCTTGGTGTAAACCTTTCAGTTAAATTCTAATATTAAAGTTGAATACGATGAAAAGACATATAACAAAATATACCCATTGTTTACTGGTCATGCTCGGCATTATCGCTATACAATCGTGTACCAAAAATTTCGATACCCTTAATGTTAACCCCAACGCGTCGTCGAAAGCTGTTCCTCAATATATATTCACTAAAGCCGAATATGATGGCACAAGCCGGATGCTCGATCTTTTATTGGGTACCATGCAGTATACCACCAGCTTTAATGATGTTGCCGGTTTTGGCAGTAAATACGTTTTAGCCCAAAGCCAGCAATCCGCAGCCGCGTTCAGCAGTGCTTATCCTAACGAGATCAATGAGCTGGTTGAAGTAATTAAAGCGGCAGGTACTGATGCATCGCAGGTTAACCTGGTTGCCGAGGCACGTATCTGGCGGGTATATTGCTTTAGCAGGCTTACTGATTTGTATGGCGATATCCCATATTCCCAGGCAGCGCAAGGTTATAACGGATCAATTTACAAGCCTGCCTATGATGCGCAAAAGGATATCTATGCCGACATGCTGAAAGAACTTGACCAGGCTGCCACATCGCTTGATGCCAGCAAAGCAACTTTTGGCGCCGCCGATTTGATTTACGGTGGAAGCACTGATAAATGGAAAAAATTCGCTTATTCGCTGATGTTAAGGTGTGCTATGCGCATGACCAAGGTTGATTTAACTTCGGCGCAATCATGGGCAACTAAAGCTATTGCCGGTGGTGTTATATTAAACGATGCGGATATCGCCAAAGTTCCTTATGTTGGTTCTGGCCAGGATATCAATAAAAATCCAATGGCAAATGACCTGTGGAACAATGACTATATTGCCCAGAACGGAACAACCAATACCGAAGGCGGTAAATATCAGGATGTTTTTATCAACTACCTTAAAGCCAATAAAGACCCCCGGCTGGGCGTAATATCAATTGTGTACAATAGCGGGGCTGCCGATACTACATCAGCTATACAAAAAGGGATGTCGTCAGGATTGAACGCCAAACCGGCCGACTTTGTGACCTACTCTGAACCTAATCCAAAAACGATATTACTTTTGAATTCTCCGCGGCTGGTATTTACTGCAGCCGAGAGCTATTTTCTGTTGGCCGAGGCAGCATCAAGAGGATGGTATAGCACTGCTACAGCAGCTTCATTGTATCAAAATGGTATAGCAGCCTCCATGCGCCAGTGGGCAGTTATAGGTGGCAGCGCAGGTGCAATCAGCGACGTGCAGATTAATACGTACATCAATTACCATCCTTTTAACGCTACCGGTACCCTTGATCAAAAACTGGCGCAGATATATACTGAGTTTTGGATTGGTATTTTCCCGGATGCGCAGGAAGTATTTGCTACTTACAGGCGTACAGGATACCCGGCTTTGGTGCCTAATAATTATGTAGGTAATGCCACCGGCGGCAAAATATTCAGGAGGATGTTGTACCCTATATCCGAGCAAAATCTTAATGCCGCATCGTACGCAGCTGCAATTGCGCGGCAGGGTGCAGATGAGTTCCTGACAAGGATGTGGTGGGACAAATAATGCATTCGTGTTAATAAATTGATAGATTGGTTTAAGGAAGGGTTTGGTTGCCCTTCCTTTTTTAATTTTTACTGATGACGAGATATTTTTATTTGTTAGTGCTGGTGATATGTTGCAATGGAGCCATTGCACAAAACGACCTGGTGAAAGACGATAATGCCAGTAATTATAACCTGAACAAGCCCGAACGGGAGCTTTGGCTTAAAAATACAGGCTTGGGTTTGTTTATCCATTTTAGTATGGATGGGCAGTTGGGCCTGGTTATCAGCCACTCGCTGGTAGGGGCAAGTGATGACTATGTAAACCGGTATTTTACCGAATTGCCGAAGACCTTTGATCCATCAAAATTCGACCCGCACCAGATAGCTGTATTGGCTAAGCTTGCCGGCATGAAGTATATTGTTTTTACCACTAAACATCATTCGGGCTTTTGCATGTGGGATACCAAAACTACCGGTTTTAATATCACCCATACTCCTTATAAAAAAGACCTGTTGAAAGAATTTGTTGATGCCACGCGCGAGGTCGGTCTACAGGTGGGTTTTTATTTTTCGCCGGAAGACTTTAGTTTTTTGCATGACCATCACATTACAATAAGCCGGACGGATGTTAAAATGGATGCAGCCACCCGCAAAGCCTATGATGATTATACCCGGCAGCAATGCGAAGAACTGATGACCAAATACGGCAAAATAGATGTGCTTTTTATTGATGGCGACCCCAAAGAAATTGTAAAGCAAACCTGCTGGAAATTGCAGCCCGATTTGCTGATCACCCGCGGGGCTATCAAGACGCCCGAGCAGATTATGCCGGGGGCAATGATCAACGAACCATGGTTATCATGCATTACCATGGGTACCGCATGGGGCTACCAGCCAACTAACGAGCGTTATAAATCGGGCAGCCAGCTGATTGGTTTATTGATAGAAGCCAGGGCTAAAGGCGGATCGCTGTTACTGAACGTTGGCCCAAAACCTAACGGCGAACTACCTATAGAACAGGAAGAACGGTTGCGCGAAATGTCGGCATGGTATTTTATAAACCGCGAATGTATTGACGATGTTCGGAGTTGGGTTGTAAGCAAAGAGGGAAATATTTGGTTTACCCAAAAAGACGGGCATACACTTTACGCCATAGTAACCGATGCCGCCGACTGGAAGGAAGGTACGCGTAAAACTTTCACTATTCGCTCGGCAATCAGTACGCCCGATACCAGAATAAGCGTTTTGGGGCAAAATAGCCAGGTAATTGAATATAAAAGTGATGACGTAAGCTGCAGGTATACCCAAACAGGTAAAGGATTGGAAGTATCGGTTGTGAAAGCGCAACGTATTTATGACGATCATCGCTGGCCAAACCCGGTTGTTATTAAGCTGGATAATGTAAACCCCGCTTTTAAAGAAGCGGTTATTGTTGAAACCGGTGGTACTACATTGGCGAAAGGCCCGGTGGTATTAAAAGGCCGGATAGTAAACTACAAAACACCCTTGGTTAAACTGGCCCGTTTTGATTACAGGCCTTACCGTGGCCAGGTTGAAACCCTATACGCCGGTAAATGGACTGCCAGCGCCTGGGTGCCCATTAAGCCCGATGGCAGCTTTCAACTTACACTACCCCTGAAAGGTAGCTATGAGTATAAAGCCATAGTACAACAGGAAAACGTGGAAATAGAGGGGGAGAACAAATTGCTGAGATAAGCTAAACGCCAGATGGTTAATCGTAGGTGGATTGAATTGGTTTCACGATACCAATCAGTTGTTTTGTAATAAAGTTAACGATTGATAAAAAATTTGAATTAAGGTGCTATTTTTATCCGCAAGGAAAAGTAAACCTCCCATAAATCAAGTTATGTTCAAATCATTATTGTTAACCGTGTTTTCATTTTTGGTTGCTGCGCAGTTAAGCAGTGCCAAAGTAAGCCTGCCATCTGTTTTTAGCGATAATATGGTTTTGCAGCAAAAAACCAAAGCTGCTATTTGGGGGAAAGCCGAAGCCGGTAAAAAGGTAGTGATAACAACAACCTGGTCTGGCAAAAAATACAGTACCATCGTTGACCCCGACGGAAACTGGAAAATAAAAGTTGGAACCCCATCATATGGCGGGCCTTTTACCATCACCATTTCGGATGGAGAGGCGCTGGAGTTGAAGAACGTGATGATAGGCGAAGTGTGGTTATGCTCTGGTCAGTCGAACATGGAAATGCCGGTGGCGGGATGGGGAAAAATAAATAATTATGAAAAAGAAATGGCCGGGGCTAATTACCCGAATATTCGTTTGTTGCAGGTTGAGCATATAACCAGCAGTATACCCTTGGCCGATGCAAAAGTAACCAAAGGTGGGTGGGTGCCCTGCACACCCGAAAATGTGGCCGAATTTTCGTCGGTTGCCTATTTTTTTGCAAGGGAAATTTATAGTAAAACAAATATACCCATCGGCTTAATCCATACCTCATGGGGCGGAACTATTGCCGAGGCCTGGACAAGCGGCACTGCTTTACGAACTATGCCCGAGTTTGTTGAACCTGTAACCACCGTTGAAACAGAGAATAAAGAAGAAGCCCAAAAAGCTTATGTGCTTAAGGCGCAGCAATGGCAAAGCCTTATTGCCGAAAAGGATTCGGGGTATAACCAGGGCAAGCCGGTTTGGCTGGCGGCAGATCTGGATGTTTCTAAATGGCACGATATGGTTTTGCCATCTATTTTGGAGAAAACCTTGCCAAATTTTGATGGCGTTATTTGGTTACATAAAAAAATAGTTGTTCCGGATGATTGGGCGGGCAAGCCTGTTAAGTTAAGCCTGGGCGCGGTTGATGATGCCGATATCACCTGGTTCAATGGCGAAAAAGTAGGCGAAACCGCAGTTTATAATACGCCAAGGATGTATACCATACCCGGTAACCTGGTTAAAGCCGGCGAAAATATAATTACCATCCGCGTGTTTGATGGCATGGGCAATGGAGGCCTTTACAGTGATGCCAAATTACTATACCTGGCTAATGATAATGGCCAGCAAATCCCGTTAAACAATGCCTGGCAGTATCGTATAGGTATGAACATGAAAAACATGCCGCCTTTTCCAACCGATCCTAAAAGCCCCAACCGGCCTTCGGTATTGTTTAATGCAATGATTAACCCATTTATACAGTACGCTATTAAAGGCGCTATCTGGTACCAGGGCGAATCAAATTCGGGCAGGGCGTATCAATACCGTCAATTGTTCCCCACCATGATCAACGATTGGCGTGCCAGGTGGGGCGAGGGTAACTTCCCTTTTTATTTTGTGCAACTGGCCAATTACTACATCACCGAACCGCAGCCCTCAGCCTCAGATTGGGCCGAATTGCGGGAAGCCCAACTTAAAACACGCTCGCTGCCAAATACAGGCATGGCCGTTGCTATTGACTTGGGCGGGTACGATATTCACCCAAAAAACAAGCAGGAAGTAGGACGCAGGCTGGCATTGGCCGCCCTTGCTAAAACCTATGGTGAAAAAATTGATTATTCGGGGCCTATATTTCAAAAGTATGCCATCAAAGATGATAAAGTAACGCTTTCCTTTAAATTTGGAGACGGCCTTAAAACCACCGACGGGCAGCCGCTAAAAGGGTTTGCCATTGCCGGTGCCGACCAGAAATTTTATTGGGCGGATGCTGTGATTGTTGGCGATAAAGTTGTAGTAAGCAGTACACAGGTAAGCAACCCGGTAGCAGTTAGGTACGCCTGGGGAATTAACCCGGTATGTAATTTGTACAATGCCGCGGGTCTGCCTGCGTCGCCCTTCCGTACTGATGAATGGCCGGGTGTTACGTTGAATAAGAAGTAGTTTAGGAGCAGGGCGACTCATGTAAAGTGGGTTAACATAACTTAACACATTTTGGATTTTATTTTTATAACTGTTTGATAATAAATATTTTGTGTTTTATCATGGTTAACACTAAACTGATGTTTTACACAACTTAAGCATACCCAAATGTTTGTCCTTTTGCCGGCCAAACAGGTGGCACAAGGAAACTCTGAAGGGGAAATTAGATACTAAAGAGCGTTGTCATACTGAGCCTGTCGAAGCATAGCGGGCAAAGGCCTCTCCGCGCGACCCTTCGACAGGCTCAGGGTGACAGGCCTGCGCACTTCAAAAATTCAAACATGTCATGGGTTGCCTGTCGAAGCATACCAAGCAAAGGCCTGTTTGTGCGACCATGCCATTTATTTTTATAAACTTCCTGGCACATTTATACACCTTTTTCAAAAGGTACGAAAAATTTATTACCTAAAATTTGTTTCGTACGAAAATATTCCTACCTTTGAATTGTTATGAGTGAAACACAACAAAACAAGCAACTGGAACCTACAAAATCCGAACTGGAAATATTACAGGTTTTATGGGAAAAAGGCCCATCAACAGTTCGTGCGGTTAATGATGAGCTGCTGAAGCAAAAAGAGGTAAATTATACTACCACGCTAAAGCTGATGCAGATTATGGCCGATAAAGGTATCCTTAACCGGGACGAAAGCCAGATGAAGCACATTTACAGCGTGGCCGAAGAAGAGCAAAAAACCAAGTCGCATTTGCTGGATAAGTTTGTTGATTCGATGTACAAAGGATCGGCAAGTAAACTGGTAATGCAGTTGCTGGGCAACAAAAAAACAAGCGACCAGGAATTGCAGGAGATCAAAGAAATTTTAAGAAAACTGGAGGAATAAACCATGACTTACCTGAATGAATTACTGCCCCAGGGCTTCACCACAGCCTTAAGCTACACGCTGCTGCACTCGTTGTGGCAGGGCGTTATACTTGCTGTAATCACCAGCCTTATATTGGTGTTTACCCGCAGGCAAGCAGCGGCAAAACGCTACACGTTAATGGTAGGCGCACTGATGTTGTTTGCTTTAACGGCCATAGGTACATTCATTTGGGAAGTTAACCAAACAGCAGCAGGTAAAATATCACCGGCCAGCTACAATTCAAATAATCAAACACCGCATCTGCCTGTTTTGGGGGTAGCCGGGTTTACGCAAGGTTCGGTAATTGATAAGAGTATAAACTATGTGAACACCCATGTCCAACCGATAGCTTTCGTATGGTTTTTGGTGGTTTTTGCGCGCAGCTTCCAGCTATTGGCCGGGCTACAGGGCCTGCATCACTTGCGGCGCAGGTCTGTTTTTACGGTTGATGAATATTGGCAACAACGGGTTGCTTTGTTGTCGCAGAAATTGGGGATAAAGCAAATGATAGGCATTGCCGAATCGGGCATAGCAAAAGTACCTATGGTGATTGGCCACTTGAAACCATTGATCCTGATCCCGGTTGGTTTGTTAACCGCCTTACCGCCTGCCGAAGTTGAAGCTATCCTGGTACATGAGTTGGCCCATATCCGCCGGAGAGATTATTTGATAAACCTTTTACAAAGCTTCATCGAGATCATTTTCTTTTTTAACCCGGCCGTGCTATGGCTGTCGGCCCTGATCCGTACCGAGCGGGAAAACTGCTGCGATGATATAGCCGTACAGGAAACAAGCAGCAAGGTAAACTACATCAGGGCGCTGGTAAGCTGCCAGGAGTTCCAGCTATCGGCACCGGCCTACGCTATGGCTTTCCCCGGCAAGCGCTATCAGTTGATTAACAGGGTTAAACGCATGGCATCGGGCGATAACAAAAGTTTAAATATTCGCGAACGCTCTGTTTTGGCCGTGTTATTATTAAGCGCCGGCTTGCTCACCATGGCTTTTAGCAATGCCAAAAGGATTGATAAAATGTTGATTAATACCAGCAAAACGGTATCACACGCGGTTGTTTCTGTAAAAAAAGAGCTGTTTCCTAAAGAAGATATCTCATCGCATCATGCTGATTTAAAACCAGGTGAAAACAATAAAGAAGCAAAAGCAACACTTGCCGCGTCTTTAAAGGCAACTGCCCCGATTTTGGCAGATACGCCTGCTAAAGCAAAACCATTGGATACCCTAAAAGGTAAATTAGGCAGATTGCATGGTGGTCTTGGAACACTAAGCAAACTTGATGAACAAAAGGACTTGGCAAAAGCCGATTCTAYTAATCAAAGCAGAACGCAAACTACAAAACCAACGGCGCCTGCAAATAACGCTTATAGTTATGGCAGCAAGCCCTATAATAAACAAGACTATAAGTCAGTGTACAAAGCCGATTATAAACCTTACCATGCACCAACCGAACCAAGTATAGGCGAGGTGGTTACTGCCGAATTGAAAAAGGACGGGTTGATTGATGCTGATGCCCCTAAGGTTTCTTTTAAACTTAGCCAAAGTGAAATGATCATTAACGGTGTAAAACAGCCGGATGATGTTTTCCAGAAATACAAGAAGAAGTATGTGCCCGTTACCGGCAAAAACCAATGGACGTTGTATAATAATTACGATACCGATACCAAAGTAACCACCACCGACAAGCCTTAGTGTCGTGTCATCGATAAAATGACGGATAGTCTTTAGCCAAAAGCCTTAGTTCCAGGTCAAAGAAGAAAAAATCAACTTTAGGCTTACGACTTAGTACTGTTGACTTAACACTAAATTATCCTGACTGCATGAATTTTAACCCGCCCCAAACAGGCGAACGGGTATTGCCATGCCCAAAATTTGAAAAATATTTAAGATTAAATAACAGATCAACCTAAAAGAAACCTCTTAGCACCCATCAATATGAAATTAACAATTGCAGCTTTTTTAGCCGCCTGGCTTTCTATTGCCTCGACTTTGGTAAACGCCCAAAAATTGATAACGATAACAGGTAAAATTAAAAGCACCGATGCCAAACCGCTGGATGGTGCTACAGTTTACTTATATAAGGTTACAGACTCGGCACTGGTAAAAACAGGTGTGGCAGATGTTATGGGGACTTATGTTTTAAAAAATTTAAAAGCCGGACAGTATAAGATGGCCGTTAGCATGATAGGCTATCGAAATTATAAGAGTGCACCTTTTACGTTTGAAAAAGATATGGTGCTACCGGATATTATTTTGCAGCTTGCCGGTAAAGAATTAAAAGAAGTAGCCGTTGTTGGCCAAAAGCAATTGGTTGAGCACAAAATTGACCGCACTGTTGTAAACGTAGATGCCATGATTGGTAATGGTGGCAATACGGCTATGGATGTGCTTGATAAATCGCCGGGCGTAATCGTCGATCAGAATGGGGGGATCAGCCTTAACGGCAGCGGCAGCGTGAAGATTTATATCGACGATAAGCCCACCTACTTATCAGGGGTAGATCTGCAGAACTACCTGCGCTCGTTACCGGCATCAACTATCGACCAGGTTGAATTAATGACCAACCCGCCAGCCAAATACGATGCCGCAGGGAACGGCGGAGTAATCAACATCCGCATCAAAAGGAATAAAGCAAAAGGCTTTAACGGTGGCCTTAACATGAATTATACCCAAGGCAAGTACGGCAAAACCATCAATAGTTTTAACTTTAATTTCAGGGACAACAAAATCAACGTATTTGGCAACCTGGCCTATAGCACCTTTAATTCGTTTAATGACCTGGTTATTAACAGGTACTTTTTGAACGATGATGGCAGCCCGGCTTCCAATTTTTTGCAACACTCATTTATCCGCAGGCAAACAAAAAACCTGAACCTGAGGCTTGGGGCCGACTATTACGTGTCTGATAAAACTACAATCGGCATCAATATATTTGGCTTATTAAATCCCGGCGATATCAATACCCGTAATACCAGCAAATTACTTGATGCCGCCAACGTTTTGGATTCGACTATTGTAGCCGATAATAAGGAGCATATTAACTTTAAGAACGGCAATGTAAACCTTAATTACCGCCACCAGTATAACAAAAAAGGGCAGGAGCTTACAGTCGACTTTGATTATTTGAACTACAATAACAGCACAAAGCAATCGTTTTTAAACACCGGGTATTTACCGGATGGAACAGTGATAAGCAACGACCTGCTCACAGGTAACCTGCCCGAAAATATTCACATCTACTCGGCCAAAACAGATTATACACACCCTTTAAATAACGGCGTTAAACTGGAGGCCGGGCTTAAAATCAGTAATACCCAAACCGATAATATTGCCAACTACTTTTATACCATTAACAATGTAACCAACCCCGATTATGGTAAAACCAATCACTTTATTTATAAAGAACAAATAAACGCTGCCTACATTAATACAAGTAAAGATTGGAAACGATTTTCGGCGCAGGCCGGGTTGAGGTTTGAAAACACCGCATCAAACGGGCACCAGTTAGGTAATGTGCAAAAATCCGATTCAACATTTAAGCGAAATTACAATGGTTTGTTTCCAACTGTTTACCTGCAATATAAGCTGGATACAGCAGGCAGCCAAAGCATCAGCCTGAATTATGGACGGCGGATTGACAGGCCGTATTACGAGGACTTAAATCCTTTTTTGTCGCCCCTGGATAAGTTTACCTATTATACCGGTAATCCATTCCTTAAGCCATCGTATACCAACAACATTGAGTTGGCCTATAACTGGAAAAACGTTACAGTAACCCTAAACTACAGCAATACGCAGGACGATGTAAACGAAACTATCGAGATATTAAATGGTATTTACTATAGCCGGCCAGGCAATTTAGGCAGTATAACGGTAAAGGGTATCGCAGCCGACGCGGGTTTCGATCTTGCCAAATGGCTTAACTTTCATTTGTATTCAAGGGTTTCCAATATACACTCGGTAAGCGAGTTTTATACCGGCACGTTAAACACACAGGGAACATACTTTTTTGTACGGCCGGTATTCAAGTTTAAACTACCGCATGATTGGACAACCCAACTGGATGGCGGTTATCAAAGTAAAATAACAAACGCCCAGTTTGTAACTGTGAGTAGGGGTCGTGTTAACGCGTCGGTATCTAAAAAGTTTTCGCCGTCCTTTACCGTCAGCCTGGTGGCCAATGATATTTTTTATACTTTCAATGGTGGCGGCGTTATCAATAACCTGGCAAATACCCGCGCCAATTGGACAAACCTTGGCGATAGCCGCAACTTAGCATTATCGTTAAGCTATCGCTTTGGCAAAACAATTTCCGGTTTGCGCAAACACGATGCAAACGGTGCCGAAAGTGAGCAAAACAGGGTGAAGAACTAAAAAAAGAATTAAGAGGCCGTATCATAAATCAAATGATGCGGTCTTTTTATTTTACGGCGGATAAATCGATTTCAAGTAGTTTTTTGATGTTGATTTCGAACTAACGAATATTATTGATTAAGAACGAGTGAAAAGAAGGCCTTTAGGCAGCTTTTTTTCTTAGGTTTTGTGCGATTGAAAGTAAGCCCCATTCTATCGCTACTTTTTCTTTCCCACGGAGCATGAAGCGTCGGAACCCGTGGTTCTGTTTGATATTTC